>NZ_JASUTP010000009.1:0-49046 GCF_030445475.1 Thermodesulfobacterium sp.
GTACAAACTGTTTGAAGGAGAAGACATATCTGTAGACCAGCAGATAAGAGAGGTTATAAAAAAACAGGCTGAACTTAAGGATTACCTTTTTGTGGTTGGGGGAGACAACATTTTTGAAGGCTACAGCCTTGGGATAGACAGCTTTCATTTAATAAAAGAATTAAAAGGCAAGGGATTAATAGTTCAGCTTTGGGATGGAGAGACCTCGGTAGACGACATTTTAGGAATCAAAGAGCTTTTAGGAGAAAATTTTGCCGGTGCGGTGATAAACAAGGTCCCTGTTGAGGAATATCCTTATGTAAAGGAGAAGGTGGTTCCATACTTAGAGGGTAAGGGTATAGAGGTTTTAGGGGTTTTCAAGAAGGACAAGTTGCTTGAGGCAGTAACGGTTAGGACGCTACTTGAGGTGGTTAACGGGGGTATTGTGTGTTGTGAGGACAAGCTTGATGAGTTTGTAGAGAACATTACGATAGGTGCGATGGACCCTGAGAATGCGATGAGGTATTTTTTAAGGATACCTAACAAGTTAGTGATAACAGGGGTAAACAGGACAGACATTCAGATTTTAGCTTTAGAGACTTCTACCAAGTGTTTACTTTTGACAGGGGGTTTGTATCCAAGCGAGATGGTGGTAAACATAGCTAAGACAAAGGGAGTGCCAATTGTGGTGACCTCTCTTGATACCTTCTCGGCAGTTGAAAAAATACAGGCCTTAGTAGGAAAAGCCATTTTAAAGGAAAAGGGTAAGGCACTGAGGGCTAAAGAGATGGTAGCTAAAGAGTTTAATTTAGAAAGATTTTTAAACTTAGTAAGAGGTTAAAACATATGGATGAGAAGTTGATTTTAGCCAAATGGGTAGTGCCCTCGGCTTATGAACCTCCTATAAAAGAAGGTGGGGTTTTTATAAAGAAAGGAGTTATTTTAGATATAGGTACTAAAGAGCAACTTATTAATAAATACCCAAACGTAGAAAGAGAGGTATTTGAAAACGGTATTCTGATGCCGGGATTGGTTAACGCACACACTCATATTCCTATGAGTATTTTAAGAGGTTTAGCAGAGGATCTTTCTTTGATGACCTGGTTAACCCAATATATTTTTCCTGTAGAGGCTAAATTAAAAAAAGAATGGGTTTATTGGGGAAGTTTGCTTTCTCTTATAGAGATGATAAAGTCGGGGATTACTCTTTTTTGTGATATGTATCTTTTTGAAGAAGAAGTTATAAAAGCCACAGAAGAATCTGGGATAAAAGGGTTACTTGGAGAAGGTCTTTTTGATTTTCCTTCTCCAAGTTACGGCCCTTTAGTTAAAGGGTTGGAATTAACAGAAAGTTTGTTAAGAAATTTTCAAAACCATCCTTTAATAAAAATAGCGGTATGTCCTCACACTTTATATACTTGTTCTCCGGATACGATAAAGTCTTGTCTCAAAATTTCTGAGAGATATGGAGCTAAACTTCACATTCATCTTTCCGAAAATCAAGAAGAGATAAAACTGATAAGGGAGCGTTATGGTAAAAATCCTATAGAGCTTCTTGCTGAAATAGGGGGGGTTAATGAAAATCTTATAGCTGTCCATGGGGTTAAGATAACTCCTAAAGAAATAGAACTTATGTCTAAAGCTAAGTCCAGTTTTATCCATTGTCCAGAGAGTAATTTAAAGTTAGGCTCAGGGGTTGCACCTATCCCTGAGATAATAAAGGCAGGTATAAACCTGGCTTTAGGTACTGATGGGCCTGCTAGTAATAACGACCTTGATATGTTTTCTGAAATGAGGACCGCCTGTTTAATCCAAAAAGGGATCAAAGAGGACCCGACGGTTATTACCGCTAAAGAAGTTTTTTATGCTGCTACCGAAGGAGGAAGTAAGGCCTTAGGTTTTTTAGATACAGGTAAACTTTCCCTAGGTTATAAAGCAGATTTAGCTGTGATAGACCTCAACAATCATTCTTTACAACCAGACTACAATCCTCTCGCTCTTATAGTCTATACAGCAAAAGCAGGTTGTGTGTCTCACCTAATGGTTAATGGAAAATGGATTATGAAAAATTATCAAGTCTTGACTGTAGATGAAGAAAAGATAAGAGAAAAGATAGAAAAAATAAAAAAAGAGGTTTTGAAGATAATTTCTTAGAAGACATAACTGAGGTATTTTTTCTCATTGAGGTTTTTTTCATCACTTATTTTTTCATAAAAAGCTAGTTTTTTTTGAAATTTTGATTATAAGAAGCCAGGCATAAATCTTGTTATATAAAATGTAAAGCATACTCTTATAAGTTTAGATTAGTGAAATTTTTAACAAAGCTATTTTAAATTTTGTTATGTTTGTAATATAAAACTTAATAAATCATTTTATAAGGAGGAGGGGCTTATGATAGAGATTGAAAAGATAAAAGTGAGAGATGTAATGACTACTCCGGTAGTTACTATTGATGGTAACGCTACGGTGAAAGAAGCCGCAGAGTTGATGATGAAAACTGGTTACAGAGGGTTGGTAGTTGATAAGGTAGACGAAGAAGATGCTTATGGGATTATCACAGTTAAAGACATAGTTTATAAAGTTATAGCTAAGGGACTCCCTTTGGAAAAAGTTAGGGTTCTAGAAGTTATGACCAAACCGTGTATCACCGTTCCTGATTACTATGATATAAAATATGCGGCTAAACTTATGGCGATGGCAAACGTGGTAAGGCTTCCGGTTATTTCAGGAGAAAAATTAGTAGGTATGATAACCTTAAGAGATATCATAAAACCCCACGTATAATAGCAAAAGATTTTTAATATTTATTTTATTTTATTTTAAAATAAAATTTTCAAAAAGGAGGTAGATATGGCAGAGTTAACATCTTTGTTGAAAGAGGAAAGGATTTTTTATCCTCCTCAAGAAGGTAAAGACCAGGCTTACATTTCTTCTCGTTATAAATATAAACAAATTTATCAGTATTCCTTAGATGACCCTGATGAGTTTTGGGCTGAGAGGGCTAAAGAGTTGATAACTTGGTTTAAGTATTGGGATAGGACTTGTTATTGGGATTTTTACAAACCAGAGATCAAGTTTTTTGAAGGTGGTAAGCTAAATGCTTGTTTTAATTGTGTAGATAGACATTTAGACAACCCAGCTATAAAAAATAAGGCAGCTATAATTTGGCAAGGAGAACCTGACAGAGACACCAAGGTTTATACCTATAATATGCTGCACAGTGAGATATGTAAGTTTGCTAAGATTTTAAAGAATTTAGGTGTAGAAAAAGGTGATAGGGTAACCATTTATCTTCCTACTATGCCAGAGGCTGTGGCAGCGATGTTGGCTTGTGCAAGAATAGGGGCTATCCATAGTGTAGTGTTTGGAGGTTTTTCCTCAGAAGCCCTTAAAGTTCGTATTCTTGATGCTCAGGCTAAGGTAGTTATCACTTGTGATGGCACTTATAGAGCTGGAAGAAGAATAACTCTTTTAGATAGGGCAGAAGAGGCTATAAGAGATTGTGATTGCGTAGAACATTGTATTGTGTTAAACCGTTTTGGTGATCCTATAGAACTAAAAGATAACCGTTGTATCTTATACGACGACTTAAAAAAAGATTTAAGTGTAGCTGAGTATTGTGAATATGAAGTAATGGATGCTGAAGATCCTCTTTTTATTCTATATACCTCAGGTACTACAGGAAAACCTAAAGGAGTTTACCATACCACAGGTGGATACTTGGTATATGCCGCGCATACCACCCAGTGGGTTTTTGACCTAAAACCAGACGATATCTATTGGTGTACTGCTGATATAGGTTGGATTACCGGGCATTCCTATGTAGTTTACGGTCCTTTAGCTTTAGGAGCTACGGTTTTTATGTATGAGGGGGTTCCAACTTATCCAGATCCAGGAAGATGGTGGGAGTTGGTAGACCGTTATGGTGTAACTGTTCTATATACAGCTCCTACAGCGATAAGGGCGTTGATGAGAGAGGGAGATCAGTGGCCTAAGAAATACAATCTTTCGAGCTTAAGGATTTTAGGAACGGTGGGAGAACCTATAAACCCAGAGGCTTGGGTTTGGTTTTATGTTAATGTAGGACGTAAACGCTGTCCTGTAGTAGATACTTGGTGGCAAACCGAGACCGGTGGACATATGATAGCCCCTATACCCTTTGCAGTACCTCAGAAACCTGGTTCAGCTACTTATCCTTTACCTGGAGTAGAGCCTATTATCCTAAGAGCTGACGGAACAGAGGCAGACATCAACGAGGGAGGTCATCTTTGTATCAAAAGAGCCTGGCCTGGTATGGCAAGAGGGGTTTGGGGGGATGAAAAAAGGTTTAAAGAGGTCTATTTTAGCAGGTTTCCAGGATATTATTACACAGGAGATGGTGCCAGAAAAGACGAGGACGGCTATTTCTGGATTATGGGAAGACTTGACGATGTTATCAACGTTTCTGGACACAGGCTTGGTACGATGGAATTAGAGTCTGCTTTTGTAGAACACCCTGCAGTAGCAGAGGCTGCAGTGGTGGGATTCCCTCATGACATTAAAGGAGAAGGGATCTTTGCTTACATCGTACTTAAAGAAGGTTTTGAGCCTACTCCAGAACTCAAGAAAGAGTTGGTCTCTTATATTAGAAAAGCTATAGGTCCTATAGCAACCCCTGACTTCATACTTTTTGCACCTGGGTTACCTAAAACTCGAAGCGGAAAAATCATGAGAAGGATCTTAAGAAAGATAGCAGCACAACAGTTTGAAGACTTGGGAGATACCAGTACATTGGCAGAACCTGAGGTGGTAGAGAAACTGGTAGAGTTGAGAAAAAATTTAAAATAACCGGTTGATTTATTTTGGTTTTTGATTAAAAATAGACCTATAGGGGTAAGCCCTATAGGTCTATTTTTATTTTAGAAGGGGGTTAATCGATGAAAAATTTTGAGTTTTATCTTCCTACAAAAGTTTTTTTTGGTAAAAAAGTTTTGAGACAATTTCCTAAAGAAGTTTCAGGTATAGGGAAAAAGGCCCTTTGGGTTTTTGGAAGGGGATCCATAATAAGAAACGGAGTTTATGACCAAGTTAAAGAGGTCTTAAAAAAAGCTAATATAGAGTATATAGAATTTGGGGGAGTAAAAGCTAACCCTCTTTTATCTAAGGTTTTAGAGGGTATCAAGGTAGCCAAAGAAGAAAAGGTTGATTTCATTTTGGCTACCGGAGGCGGAAGTGTAATAGACACTGCCAAGGCTATAGCCTGTGGGGTTTTTGCAGAGGAAAAGATATGGGATTTTTATGAAAGAAAAGATTCTCCTACACAAGCTCTCCCTATAATAGCAGTGCCTACTATCGCTGGTACTGGTTCAGAGCTAAACAACATAAGCGTTATAGTGAACGACGAAACAAAGGTTAAACTTTCTATGAACTCTCCCTGGATTTTCCCTAAACTTACTTTTTTAGACCCTACCTTTACTTTTACTGTACCTCCTGATTATACCGCTTATGGGGCTTTTGACGCCTTTTCTCATGTTTTTGAGGTTTTTATAAGTAGAGAATATAAAAAAGACTGCCTTACAGAAGACCTTATGGTAGCTTTAATGAAAAACCTTATGAAATGGTCTAAGGCTGCTATGTATGACCCTACTAATTATGAAGCCAGGGCTAATCTTATGTGGGCTTCTTCTTTAGCTTTATGCGGATTACCTAAAGCAGGTATGGGAAAATACAGGTTTTTTATTCATGCTTTAGAACATACCTTAAGCGGAGTATATGACCTTCCTCATGGACTGGGTTTAGCAGTCATAACTTATGCTTGGATAAAGGTTTATAGAAAAAACAAACTTCTTCATAAATTTTTTGAAAAAGTTTTCAACATAAAAATAGAAGATAAAATCTCTATAGAAATGGGGATCGAAGTCTTTGAAAACTGGTTAAGGGACTTGAGACTTCTTTATACTTTAAAAGATTTAAAAATTCCTGAAAAAGATTTAGAATACTTGATAGACAAGGCTTATCATATCTTAACTATATGGCAGGTAGCTGATGAGTATTCTAAAGAAGAGGTAAGTAAAGTATTTTATACAGCTTATTTTGGAGAGGTTAAATCATGAAAATAGGTATCTTTGAAATCGAGAGAGACTGGGAAAAGGAAGTTTATTTAAAGACTTTAAAACAAAACTTAGGAGAATCATTAAGTAATTTAGATCTTATTTTCACCTCAGAACCTTTAGATAGTTTTACGGGTGATGCTTATTCAGACTTAAATGTGGCAGTGATTTACATTCGTTCTTTGGTTGACGAAAAAGTACTAGATCGACTTCCTAACTTAAAACTTCTCATCACAAGAACCACAGGCACAGACCATATAGATATTTTGTCCTGTCAAAAAAGAGGTATAATAGTAGCCAATTCTCCTTACTTTGCTTTTACTACCGTAGCAGAACATACTATAGGTCTTATTTTTGCTTTAGCAAAAAGGTTTCCTACGGCTATTTCAAAGATTAAAAACTTAGATTTTTCAAGAGAAGGACTTTTGGGGTTTGACTTATTTGGTAAAACCATAGGGATTATAGGTACAGGTAACATAGGGAAAGAAGTTGCAAGGATAGCTTATGGAATAGGTATGAAAATTTTAGCGCATGACATAAAGCCTGACCTTCAGTTAAAAGAAAAATTTGGGGTAAGTTATGTCTCTTTGGAGGAGTTGCTAAAACACTCTGATATAATAGTAGTTATGGTTCCATATTATTCTAAAACTCATCATATGATAAATCTTGAGAATATAAAATTAGTAAAGGATGAAGCTATGTTAATTAATACCGCTCGTGGACCTATAGTAGATACAGAAGCTTTAATATGGGCTTTACAAAATCGAAAACTACAAGGAGGGATTGCTCTTGATGTATTTGAAGGAGAAAGGGTATTACTTGAAATGGAAAAAATTTTAGAGAATAGATTTTCACCTCAAGAGTATGAAAAAGCTTTGAAAACCCTTCATCTTTTGAGTTATCCTAACGTTATCTTTACCCCTCATACTGCACACTACACTAAAGATGCTCTACGAAGAAATATAAATTGGGTAGTAGAAACCATAACTCAATTTGTGAAAAACAAATGCCTTTTAACCACTTACTCTTTTTATTTTTGAACTTTCCACTCAGAAATCAAAAAATCGTCTATCTGAAAGAATTTTTGGATTTTAAGTTTTAATACCTTACTAAGCGATTTAAACCCTTCTCCACCTACAAAGGTAGGTACGTTTTTTCCACCTACTATCACTGGAAGATGGATGATTCTAATTTCATCTACATATCTATTTTTCACAAACTCCCAGTTAATAGAAGACCCTCCTTCTACCATCAATTTTTTTATTCCTCTTTGATAAAGCTCTGATAAAAGTACCTCAAAGTCTACCAACTCTTCTCCAGCAACGATAACTTCAGCCCCAAGCTCTTTAAGTTTTTCGATTTTTTCTTTAGGAGCTCTTTGGGTAGTAGCAATGATGGTAGGAGCATCTTTAGAAAAAATGTTAGCATTATAAGGTACGTTAGCCGTAGAACAAGGAATGATTCTCACCGGGTTTTTACCTTCTACATACCTTACGGTCAAACTTGGATCATCTGTTCTTACTGTTTCGCAACCTACCATGATACCGTCTACCTCAGCTCTTATACCATGTAAATAGCGATAAACTTCTTTGGTCATCAAACTCATTAGTTCTTTGCTTGAAGCTCCTCTATATAATGTAAGCTTTCCGTCTATTGTAACCTCAGATACTATTATTACATAAGGTCTATTCATCTTTTATCCCTCTACAGTTTTGATATAAGTATAAAATCCTTGTTATAAGAGAAAATAGGGTGAAGACAGTGATAAACTTTATACCAAACTCGAGTCCGATTTCATAAGGAGCAAATTTCTCTAAAAAGGTAAAGATTAAGATGCTTAGATGAGTTTCAGGACGACCAAAAAAACCGACGTTTTCTAAAGGATCTTGGATTTTTCCTTTTAGTTTTACCTGATATCCTATTTCAGCATATACCACAGGCTTGAGAAAGGAGTGGAGCATAGAAGATACTATAGCTAATATCGTCCAAAAAGCATCAGTATAGATATAGGCAATAGTACCTAAAACTATACCATCTACCCACTTATCTGCTATCCAATCAAAAACTGCTCCAAATTTGGTGGTATTGCCGGAGATTCTTGCTATTTCTCCATCCATAAGGTCTAAAAGGCCAGATAAAAGTAACAAAAAGGCAGCTGTCAATAAGTATTCATAATAAAAACAAACACCAGCTATCGTTCCTGATACTAAAGAAAGAGAAGTAATAAAATTAGGAGAAAGATTACTTTTGTAGAGTAAAAAACTTAAAGGGAAATAAAATCTTTTAAAATAAGCCCGTTTTGAAGTAAGGTTCATGATAAATATTTTATTAGTATTTGTTTAAAAGTCAATAAAATAACAGCATTTGGAGGTTAAAAATAGATTGTTCTACTGAGGATAAACTCTTTCTTGAAAAGTCTCTCTTTTTCAAAAATTAACATTTTATATAAAAAATCATGTGGTATTTAAAAAATGAATAGATGATTTAAAATATCAGGGTTATTCATGACAGAAAACAAATTTTAAAACAACGGATAAACAATATTGACAAAACCTGTTTTTAAGATATCTTTTAAGGTGAAAAATTTCAGGAAGGAGGGATTTTCGTGTTTGCCGTGATCAAGACTGGTGGAAAGCAATATGTAGTAAAACCTGGTGATAAAATCAAAGTAGAAAAAATAGAAGCTAATGTAGGAGATACTGTAGAAATTTCAGAGGTTCTTTTAGTTAATAAAGATGGAGAAATAAAACTGGGGACTCCTTTAGTCGAAGGAGTAAAGGTGATTGCTTCTGTGGTAGAACATTCTAAAGGACCGAAAGTGATCGTTTTTAAGAAAAAGCCAAAAAAGGGTTATAAAAGGAAAAGAGGGCATAGACAGCTTATAACTACGTTAGAAATTAAGGAAATTTTGGAATAGGGGGAAAGATAAATGGCTCATAAGAAGGCAGGAGGTTCCTCAAGAAACGGACGAGATTCTAACTCTAAGCGTTTAGGGGTTAAAAGGTATGGTGGTCAGTTTGTAAAAGCAGGTGAAATCATTATTAGGCAAAGAGGTACTAAAGTTCATCCTGGTTTTAACGTGGGTGTTGGCAAAGACTATACTATTTTTGCAAAGATAAGTGGATTTGTTAAGTTTGAAACCAAAAACGGAAGAAAAGTAGTCAGCGTTTACCCCAGTTTATAGCCAAAAATTTTAAGGGTCAGTGCTATTTTTAGTACTGACCTTTCATTTTTACCTGCTTGTTTCTTGTCAATTTTAAAAATTCGTTTAAAATTTCTTTGTGGTTTATTTAATTTTTATCTCTATAATAAGTTATATTTTAGGGTCTATTCCTTTTGCCTTAGTGGTCTGTTTGCCCTTTGGAGTAGACCCAAGAAAAGAAGGCAGTAAAAATCCTGGGGCTACTAACGTTGCCAGACTTTTAGGTAAAAAATGGGGTTTTATAACCTTTTTAGGAGATGCCTCTAAGGGTGTTTTAGCTCTTTTAATAGCCTCTTTTTTAAGCTCAAAAACACCGTATTCTCAGGAATTAATCCTTTCTTTAGCTGGGTTTTTTGCTGTATTAGGCCATCTTTTTTCTGTTTTCTTGGGTTTTAAAGGTGGAAAAGGGGTGGCTACTACCATAGGTGTTTTTTTATTTCTTGCACCTAAAGCGATTTTAGTAAGTTTATTAACCTTTTTAGCTGGTGTAGCTTTGACAGGTTTTGTTTCTGTAGGATCCTTACTCGCAACTTTTTTCTTACCTATAAACCTTTTTATTTTTAACTATTCTACCGAATATATAATATGTGCAACCTTTTTGGGTATTTTAATCTGGTATAAGCATAAAGAGAATATAAAAAGGCTTTTAAGAGGAGAAGAAAAATCTTGGAAAAAAGAGCCTCATGGATAAGGATAAATTAAAAAAAGAAGGGCTTAATTTGGAAGGATTTGAGTTTAAAGTATCTGAAGATGAATTGATGTTTTTTTGGGATGAAATACCTACTGAAGAAAATCTTAAAAAATTTAAAGAAGTTTGGCCTCAAGTTAAATCAAGACTTATAGAGGAAGGTATCTTTGGGGTGCTTGAAGAACCAGAAGTTTTAAATAATAGATTGGTTGTAGCAAAGGGAGTACCTATCACTCCTTTTGTACCAGAAAAAATAGAACTTTTGGAAAAATTTGCTAAGGTTATTTCTTTTCAAGATGAGCCTGTGGATTTACAGGATAAAGAAGAGAGAAAAGATATAAGAGAGATTCATAGAAAAATAGTGTGTGCCGAAGAAAACGAAATAATTGGAAAATGGTATCCTCCTATTCCTGGTTTAGATGGGGTTAATGTGTTTGGAGAAACCCTTCAGGCTCCCCAACCTTCCTCTCAATCTCAGATCCGGTTAGGAGAAAATTTATTTATAGATGAAGAAAAATCTATCAGAGCTAAACAGTCAAGAGTTGTTATTTACCATCAAAATACCATCGATATTTTTCCTGAATATGAAATAAAGGGAGATGTGGATTTTTCTGTAGGAAATATAGATTTTATAGGTAAAAAGTTGATTATCAAAGGAGATGTAAAGTTTGGTTTTAAGGTGAAGGCCAAAGGGGACTTAGAGCTTTATGGGGGGACAGAGAATAAGGTTTTGATCGAGGTAGAAGGAAATTTTTTGTGTGATGGGATCATAAGAGGGGAAGAAACTAAGGTTAAAGTAAAAGGTAAAGCAGAGGTTAAAGGGGTTGAGCATGCTAAATTAGAAGTTTTGGGAGATTTAGTAGTAAAAAATTACCTTATTTTTTCGGAAACCTTTGTGTCTGGAAAGATAGAAGCTAATGCAGGTAAAGGGATCATCTATGGAGGGGTAGTTAAAGCTTGTGATGTTATAGAAGCTAAAATTTTAGGAAATGAAACCCATACTTCTACCAAAATTTTAGCGGGATACCAACCTGAGTTGATAGATGACTATCTGCGAAAGATTCAACAATCTATACTTTTAGAAGAGACGCTAAACAAACTTAAAGTGGGCATTGAGTTAGGAGAAAGGCTTAAAAAAGAAAAAAACTTAACCCCAGAAAAACAAAAGATTCTTGAAAAGATTCAAAAACAATATGAACTTTATTCTAAAGAGTTAGAAGAGCTTTTACAACAACTAAAAATTATTAAAAAAGAACTTTCTTTGTATAAGTCTAAGTTTATCAAAGTTCAAGAAAAGGTTTATCCGGGGGTTATGGTAGGGATTGCTGATGTGTTTTATACAGTTGTTGAGGAGATACCTGGACCGATAATTTTTAGTTTAGAAAATGGTAAGATCAATATCCAGAAAAGTTAAAGCAAAATGATAAAAGACTGGGATGAGTTTTCAGAAAGTTTAAGCATAGAAATCAAAAAAGAAATAGCTGAAAACTATTTTAGAGAAAAAGTCTATTTAGAAGAAAAATGGAACCTTTTCAAAGAGGAATGCGACCAACTAAAAAAATTATATAAGAGAGTGTTTAACAACAGTTGGCGGATTTTTTTTCTACTAAATAAAGATGAGGATTTAATTTCTGCATTTGAAAAAGCTACCGATTTTCCTTTAAGAGAAGTTTGTATTTTAAGTAAAGAAATTTTTTCTAAAGAATTTACTCAGCCTGAAGAGACTATCAAAAAAAAGCTTTTTTCTAATATAACCTCTTCATTTTCTCTAACCACCAAAAGTAAGTTTGTAAAGCTTTTTTTTACTGTATATAAAAGGTTTAGTAAGGTTTTAAAGGAGTATTTATTAAAATTAGAGAACCTTAAAAAGTTTTATCAAGAGTTAGAAGAAGAAACCCAAAACTTTTATAAAAAATTTGATTTAAGTTATATTTTAAGTTTTTTTAACAGACTTTCTGGAGAAGGATTAGAAATTGGTGCTATAGAAGACAAAGAAAAAGTTTGGTCTTCTCTTTCTGAGGCTTTAAAAATAGAGACACCTCCTCCTTTGGATTTAATTTTTAAAGAATTTAAACCTCTTCCCGATTTGGGCAAGGTTTATCAACAACTTTCATTGTTTGCTAAAAAGGCCTACGAGCTTTATCCTGAAAACGCTAAAGATATCCTTAGGCATGTTTATTAACACCATTAAACAGGTTATCGAAAAGTTTAAGCTTTTACAAAAGGGAGACCGAGTACTTCTTGGTATCTCTGGTGGGCTTGATTCTGTAGCGCTTTTAGAGGTTTTTTGTCTCTTAAAAAAGGACTACCAACTTTCTCTTTTTGTGTCTCATTATGACCATAAGATAAGAAAAAATTCCTATCAAGATGCGATGTTTGTGTATCAACTTTGCAAACAAAAGGGAATTCCTTTTTTTTATACAGCTTCTCCTGTGCCTCTTTATGCCAAGCGCGAAAAACTTAGTTTAGAAATGGCAGGAAGAGAATTAAGATACAGATTGTGGTATTTTTTAGCCAAAAAGTATGATTTTCAAAAAGTTGCCCTGGCTCATCATTTAGACGACCTGGCAGAAGAAATTTTTTTAAAAATTATAAAAGGTACTGGTAAAAGAGGTCTTGCAGGAATACCTATTAAACGAGAGGACCTTATCATAAGACCTTTTTTATTTGTAAGTAAAGAAGAGATAAAAAACTTTGCTCAGGAGAGGGGGCTTAGATGGGTTGAAGACCCAACCAACGATGATTTAAGGTTTTTAAGAAACCGAGTAAGACATCTTTTAATTCCATACTTAGAACAAACCTTTAACAAAAACATTAAACAAAATCTTAAAAAAGTTGCGTTAATCATAGCAGAAGAAGAGGAGCTTATCGAAGATCTTGCTAAAGAGCATTATGAAAAATTAAAAGTGTTTGAGGGAAACACACTGCGTTTAAAATTTTATGAACTTAAAAATCTTTCTCCTACTTTAAGAAAAAGAATATACTTTCTGGTTTTTCAAGAGATAGGTCTACCTTTGTTTAGGATTACTTTTACTCATCTTGAAAGTTTAGAACGTTTGGTTACCCAGAATATAAAAGGTCCTGTAAGCCTTCCTGGAGACTATATAGCCTATCGTGGTCCAGGTTATTTAGCTTTTTCTAAGAAAAGCTCTGCTCTTCCTTATTTTGAACTAGAAGTAACGGCAGAGGGGGAATATTTACTTCCAACTCAAGAGATTTTAAAAGTTTATAAGATGAAATCTTTAAAGGAAGTAAAGGAAACACCTTTGATGATGTGTTTTTCAGCTGAGAAACTTATTTTTCCTTTTAAAGTGAGAAACAGAAAGCCTGGAGATAGAGTTTTTATTTCTGGATTAGGGCATAAAAAGATAAAAAAGTTTTTCCAAGAAAAGGGTGTAGCCCATCATCTTAGAGATCAGGTTTTAATCATAGAACATAAAGGAAAAATCGTAGCTATATGGAAGATATATGTTGACCCAGAATATAAGATAAGAGAAAATCAAGAGGTATTAGTGTTAGAGGTTCGATCTTTAAAATGATAGACAAGTTAAAGTTTAAAAAAGAGGGTTTGTGGTTTGGAGATTTTCTTTTATATCTAAGTCAAGATGAAATGTTAGTATATTTGCCTGTAAAACCTTCAGAACGGGTTCTTCTTAAAGATTTTATCAAAAACTGGGAAACAATAAAAGAAGAACTGAAAAAAGCAAACATTTTTGGGGTTTTAGAGGAGCCAGAACTTGTAGACGATAAATTAATAGTAGCTAAAGGAATACCTCCTACACCACCCATTCCAGAAAAGTTAGAATTTTTAGAAAAGTTTGCTCTTTTATTATCAGATGCTAAGACCGAAAAACTCGAATTAGATACTCAGGATCTGAGAGAAGCACCTAAAAGACTTATTTGTGTTGAACCAAACGAAATTATAGCAAAATGGATTCCTCCTATTCCAGGTATACCAGGCATGAACGTTTTAGGCGAACCTATACCTTCTCCTGAGGTAAAGGAATCTGCAAAGATTATCTTAGGGGAAAATCTTTTTATCGACGAAGAAGGATGGGTTAAGGCTAAAACAAGCGGAGTGGTGGGTTTACAGGGTAATAAACTTGAAATTTTGTCAGAGTATACTATCGACGGAGATGTAGATTTTTCTGTAGGTAACATAAGGTTTATAGGTAAAAAATTAACTATTAAAGGAGACATAAAGTTTGGATTTAAGGTTAGGGTCAAGGGAGACTTAGAACTTTACGGAGGGACAGAAAACAAAGTTTTGATAGAGATAGAAGGGAATTTTCTGTGTGATGGGATCATAAGAGGGGGAGAAACTAAGGTTAAAGTAAAAGGTAGAGCTGAGGTTAGAGGGGTTGAGCATGCAAGTTTAGAAGTAGACGGAGATCTTTTGATTAAGAATTATATGATTTTTGGTAAAGCTACGGTGTCAGGAGGGTGTTTAGCTAGCACAGGTAAAGGTTTAATTTATGGTACAGAAATAAAGTGTGGTGGTAACGTAGAGGTTAAAATTTTAGGCAACGAAACCCAGACTCTTACTAAGGTTTATGCAGGATATAAGACAGATTTGATCACTGAGTATTTTAAGGTACTCCAAAAAAGTATTATTTATGAAGAAACCTTAAATAAATTACAAACAGGAATTGAGATGGGGAAGAAACTTATAAAGGAGGGTAGGGTTACGCCTGAAAAAGAAAAAATAATCGAGAGACTTTTTGAACAGTATGAGCTTTACGACAGAGAATTGAAAAAACTATTAGAAAGGTTAAAAGAACTGAAAAAAGATCTTGGTTTATTTAAACAAAAAACCGTAAAAGTTTTAGAAAAGGTCTATCCAGGGGTTATCATTTGTATAGCTGACCAACAAAAAATCGTCACAGAAGAAATAAAAGGTCCTTTAGTTTTCTTTTATGAAGAAAGTGGTGTCAATTGTAAAAAAATCTAAAAGATAAAAAGGTGTTTTAAAAATTTAAGCTTATGTTTTTATCTATAGTTTCAAATAAAAAAGTTGAAAAAATTAAAAAAAATAAAAAAAATTCTTTTTTAAACCGGAAAAGAAGGCTAAAAGGAAGTTTTACTTTTTAAAACGAGGATTGACTTTTATTAAGATGAAGGTATAAATTTAGTTTAAAATTCCTTTTAGAGGGCCTTAGATTGTCTGAAGAACTAACAAGGTTTTTAGAAGATAACCAGGAGAAAATTTTTAAAAAGTGGAAATCTGTTTTTTTAAGCTCTTTAGGAGAAGAGGCCAAGAAGTTTTTTAGTCGAGAGGTTGATCCTTTTCAAAATCCATTTGGGCATAGGATAGAAGAAACTTTTCAAGGCTTGGTAAGGATTGTGTTGGGTGAGTTCAAATGGGAAGAAGCTAATTATTATTTAAAAAGGCTTGTGCAATTACTTGCTGTCCAAGAACAAGTTCCTTCAAAAGCTTTAAATTTATTTATTCAGCTCAAGGGGATTATAAGAGAAGAAATTGGAGAAGAATTTTTAAAAAGGTTTGGTATAGAAGAATTTTTAAGGTTAGAAGATAAGATAAATGCTCTTCTTATTAAAGGATTTGACTATTTTTATGAATATAGAGAAAGGTTAAATCAGATCAGATATGATGAATGGAAAAGGAATCATTTTTTATTGTTAAAGAGGGCAGGGCTAGTTTACGACCCTATGGAAGGAATGCCTCAAGTTGAGGCAGAAGACAAAATAAACCAATAAGAGAGGGAGAGAGGTATGAACGTAGGCTGGAGTTTTTTGATTTTTTTAGTCTTGCTTCTTATCCCCTGGGTTGGAGTAGGGGTTTTAGGTTTGCAAGGATTGTTTGTTACAGTAATCCCTTATGTATGTTTTTTGATTTTCATCGTAGGACTCGTTTACAGGATATTAAACTGGGCTAAGTCTCCTCAGCCATTTAAAATTCCTACTACTTGTGGTCAACAAAAGAGTTTACCCTGGATAAAGCATAGCCGCTTAGAATCTCCTTTTAACACCTTTGAGGTAGTTTTAAGAATGGTTTTAGAGGTATTGTTCTTTAGAAGTTTGTTTAGAAATCTTAGGGCTGACCTACAGGGAAAAAAGCTTATTTATGGTTCTGCTAAGTGGTTGTGGTTAGGGGCTATTCTTTTCCATTGGTCTTTTTTGATCATTCTTATAAGACATCTCAGATTGTTTACAAACCCTGTTCCTTCGGTAATTCAATTTTTGGACTATATGGATAGTTTTATTCATAGTTTTGGTGTTCCTCCAGTTTATATTACCGATATTTTAATTATTGCAGGTCTTTCCTTTTTGCTTCTCAGAAGATTGGTAGACGCTAAGGTTTCTTATATTTCTCATGGTTCAGATTATTTTCCGTTATTTCTTATTTTAGGTATAGTAATAACTGGTGTTTTGATGAGGTATAACTTAAAAATTGACGTATATGCTGTCAAACAAATAACCTTAGGGTTAGCTACCTTTAAGCCAGCTGTTCCTGAGGCAAAAATAGGAACGATATTTTATGTGCATCTTTTCTTGGTGTCAGTTTTAGCTGCGTACTTCCCGTTTAGTAAACTTGTCCATATGATAGGGGTGTTCTTTAGTCCTACGCGTAATATGCCTAATAACAATCGTGCTGAAATGCATGTTAATCCTTGGAACTATCCGGTTAAACATTTAACCTATGCAGAATGGCAGGAAAGATTTAGAGAAGTTATGGAAAATGCCGGGATTCCTATAGATGAGGAAGTAGAGAAAGAAGAGCATGAGTGGTATACTATTTATGGTCCTAATAAAAATTTAAACCTATAAACTAAAGGAGGTAAGAATGAGTCTTCCCAAGCCTGACGAATTGATATCTGATGTAAAATTGCACAGTACTCCAGCTAAAGATTGGATGGAAATAAAACCTGAATTGAGGAAGGGTTATTATCTAAGTATTGTAGAGCCTAAATATTTAGAAGAATTAGATCTTAACCACATGGGGAAATGGCAGCCTTATGATGAGAAATGGCCCTTGCCTGATGGTTGGCAAGAAAAGGTGAAGGAAGAACTTCAAAGAAGGATGAGAATAAATCGTGCTTTTAAGTTGTTTATGGATATATGTGTGAGATGTGGAGCTTGTGCCGATAAATGTCACTTTTTCCTTGGTACAGGGGATCCTAAGAACATGCCGGTTTTAAGGGCTGAGTTGGTAAGGTCTGTTATAAAAGGCGAGTTTAGTACTTTTGGCAAGCTATTTGGAAGGTTAGCTGGGGCTAGAAAGTTAGATGAGGATGTAATAAAAGAGTGGTTTTATTATTTTTATCAGTGTACAGAATGTAGAAGATGTTCGGTTTTCTGCCCTTATGGGATTGATACCGCAGAGATAACCATGATGATGAGAGAGATTTTGCTTGAGCTTGGAATTGGCACAGACTGGGGAATTAAGCCTGTTCATAACAGTTATTATATAGGTAACCATGTAGGTGTACCTCCTCAATCTTTTAAAGAAAACTTGGAGTTTTTAGTTTGGGAGTTTGAAGAGATTACAGGAATTAAGATCGATTTAGATAAGTATATAAACAGAAAAGGCGCTGAAATTATGTTTGTTCCCCTATCAGGGGACTATTTTGCTGAGCCAGGTATCTATACTATGTTAGGTTATCTTGTTCTTTTCCATTATTTAGACTTAGACGTTACGATGAGTCCTTTTGCTACCGAAGGTGGAAACTTCGGCTTTTTCAATTCTTTAGAAATGGCCAAAAGACTTCATTCAAAAATATATGATGAAGCAAAAAGACTTAAAGTTAAGTGGATAATGGGTGGAGAATGTGGACACATGTGGAGGGTCTGGCATCAATACCATAATACTTTCTTCGGTCCGATCGACTTCTTAGAAGTTCCTAAATCACCTATTACTGGCACAGTTTTTGAGCATGCTAAATCTAACAAAATCATTCACATAGTTGAGTTTACCGCTGACTTGATTGCTCACGGAAAATTAAAGTTAGACCCTTCAAGAAACGATCACTTAGTAGTTACTTTCCACGACTCTTGTAACACTTCAAGAGGTATGGGAATTTTTGAGGAACCTAGATTTATTCTGAAACATGTATGTAATAATTTTGTAGAAATGCCAGAAAATACCATTCGTGAAAAGACCTTCTGTTGTGGAAGTGGATCCGGACTTAATGCTGGAGAAAACATGGAAATCAGGATGAGAGGTGGTTTTCCTAGAGCTAACGCTGTAGAATATGTGCATAAAGAATATGGGGTTAATCATGTCGTTTGTATCTGTGCTATAGATAGAGCTGCTTTACCCACCCTTTTCCAGTACTGGGTTCCTGGTGTTGAGGTAGGAGGCCTTCATGAGTTGGTTGCCAATGCTTTAGTGTTTGAAGGAGAGAGGTCAAGGGATGTAGATTTGAGAAGAAGACCTTTAAAAACTCCTGTAAAAGGTGTAGATTAAATCTTCCTAAGGAGGCCATGGTATGTATAATGCTGGAAAGGTGATAATTTTTATAGTGGTTCTTATCTTATTTTTTACGATACCTATGTGGTTAAATTTGGGGAGGGTAGAGGCTATTCCTAAACCAGAGCTACCTAAAGACAAGGCTAAATGTATTGAATCTAAGGAATACATGAGAGCTTATCATATGAAACTTTTAGATGATTGGAGGAAACAGGCCATTCGTGAAAATAAACATGTATACGTGGCTAAGGATGGAGAAAAATATTTTATTAGTTTACAAAAAACTTGTATGAAATGCCATAATAACAAAGAAAAGTTTTGCGATAGTTGTCATAATTTTGTAGTAACACACCCAGATTGTTGGAGTTGTCACATTGCACCGGAGGTGGCAGAAAAATGGCAATAAAAAGAAGAGACCTTTTAAAATTAGGTGGTTTAACTTTAATAGGTACAGCAGCTTCAGCTGCTGTCGGAGGTGTTTATACAAAGCCTCAAGAGGCTTTGAAAGGTAGTAGATGGGCTTTAGCTATTGATGTGGTTAAATGTAAGGAAAACCGAGCTACCTGTGGTTTGAAATGTGTAGAGGTATGTCATTCTTTACATAATGTTCCCAGCATCCCTGATAAGAAAAAAGAAATTAAGTGGATCTGGGAAGAGAAGTTTGAACATGCTTTTCCTGAGCATGAAGCTAATCATTATTTAAACGAAAAACTGCACGATACACCTTTCTTACTTTTATGTAACCATTGTGATAATCCACCATGTGTTAGGGTTTGTCCTACCAAGGCAACTTTTAAGAGAGAAGACGGTATTGTAATGATGGACTATCACAGATGTATAGGTTGTCGTTTTTGTATGGCAGCATGTCCTTATGGGGCAAGGTCGTTTAACTGGATAGACCCAAGACCTTTTATTGCTAAGGTAAATCCTGAATATCCTAGTCGTATGAAAGGTGTGGTAGAAAAATGTACTTTTTGTTATGAAAGAATAGCAGAAGGTAAAATACCTGCTTGCGTGGAAGCTTGTCCTGCTAAGGCAATCGTTTTTGGAGATCTTAAAAATCCAAACGATGAGATTAACAAGATATTAAAAGAACGTTTAGCTATTAGAAGAAAAGAAGAATTGACCACCTATCCTTCAGTTTTTTATTTGATTGGATAGAAAATTTTAAACAAAGAGGGGTAGAAGTATGATAGAAAAGGCATTAACAGGAAGTAAAAAGTATTGGTTATGGCTTGCCTTTTTAGGCACCCTTATTTTTATAGGGTTTTTATGTTACTTACTTCAATGGAAGATTGGTTTAGGTATCACTGGTATGAGTAGAGATGTTTCGTGGGGCTTCTATATTGCCAATTTTACTTTTTTGGTTGGAGTAGCGGCTTCAGCTGTAATGGTAGTTCTTCCTTATTATTGGCATAACTATAAAGAGTTTGGAAAGATCACTGTTTTAGGAGAGTTTTTAGCTATTTCAGCAGTTTTGATGTGCATGCTTTTTATTTTTGTAGACCTTGGTCAACCAAATAGAGTTTTAAATGTTTTAAGATATCCTACTCCAAACTCGGTCTTCTTCTTTGACGCTTGTGTTCTCTCTGGGTATCTTCTTTTAAACCTTCTCTGTGGATGGACGGTTTTGCATGCTGAATATAAAGGAACAAAATATCCTTCTTGGTTAAAACCTTTTATTTACTTAGCTATTATTTGGGCTCCAAGTATCCATATCGTAACGGCTTTTATATACCAGGGTCTACCTGGAAGACACTTTTGGTTAACAGCTATCATGGCTCCAAGATTTTTAGCTTCTGCGTTTTCTGCCGGTCCAGCGTTAATTATTATCTTAGCTTTGTTGCTAAAAAGAGTTGCTAATTTTGACGCAGGGCAGAAGGCAATACAGACTTTGGCTAAGATAGTAACCTATGCTTTTGTTTTAAACTTACTCTTCTTCTTCTTTGAAGTCTTTACAGCTTTTTACAGTGGTATCCAGTCCCATCAAGCTCCGATTAAATATTTGTTTACTGGATTAAAGGGACATGCTGAGTGGGTGCCTTTTATGTGGGCTTCTTATATTCTTGCTTTTATAGCATTAATCCTTTTAGTGATTCCAGCTACGAGAAAGAATGAAACTACATTGGCTGTTGCTTGTTTAAGTGTGTTTATAGCAGCTTGGATAGACAAAGGTATTGGTCTGATTACCGGAGGATATACTCCTACTCCATTTGAAACCATAACTCCTTATCGTCCTACATTACCTGAAATAGGTATCGCTATCGGTATTTGGGCTTTAGGGTTTTTTGTTTTAACCATTCTTTATAAAATAGCCTTAGGGGTCAAGGAATCTAAGGAGTTAAGGGTTAAATATCAAGGGGTATTGATTAAAAAGTAGAAAGGAATGAGATTTAAAATTTATAAAAGGGAAGAAGTTACTCAAACTTCTTCCCTTTTAATTTTTTTTAATCTATGATATATTCCCTGTATGAATAAAGAGTTCAACGTTCCCAGGTTTTTAATTTCTTCTCATAAAGGTGGTTCTGGTAAAACGTTGTTAACCATTGGTCTCATCTATGTTTTTCGAGATTTAGGATTAAAGGTAGTAGGGTTTAAAAAAGGTCCTGACTACATCGATGCAGGTTGGTTGTCTAAAGTCTCTGGGGTGGTCTGTAGAAATTTAGACCCTTTTTTATTTAAAGAAGAAGATGTTTTAAAGTCTTTTTATCAGGGAGCTAAACAAAGTGACCTTGTGATAATAGAGGGGAATAGAGGGCTTTTTGACGGATTAGACGTTTATGGAAGTTATAGTACTGCTAAATTAGCTCAAGTTTTAAAAACTCCTGTAGTTTTAGTGCTTGATTGTACCAAGGTTACCAGAAGTTTAGCCCCGTTGGTTAAGGGATTTTTAAACTTTGAACAGGGAGTGGAAATCAAGGGGGTTGTCTTAAACAAGATAGCCCGACCCAGGCACGAAGATATCATAAGAAAGTCTATAGAATATTATACAGGAGTAAAAGTTTTAGGAGCTTTACCTAAACTTAAAAATTTACCTCCTGAAAGACATTTAGGGTTGATTACCTCTTTTGAATATCAACAAGAACTCTTTTTGAATGAACTTTCTCAAGCGATTAAACAGAATTTTGATTTAGAAGGCTTCTTGACCATAGCTAAGGACGTCCCCCCTATTGAGTTCACCTTCTCACCTCAAGAATTACCAGAAAGTGAATTAAACGGGATTAAAATTGGTGTTTTTTGGGACAAGGCTTTTCAATTTTATTATCCAGAAAATTTAGAGAGTTTTCAAAACCTTGGAGCAGAAATTAAATTGATAAATGCTTTTAAAGATAAATCCCTTGAAGATATAGATGGGCTTTATTTAGGAGGTGGATTCCCTGAGGTTCAGGCAGAAGCTCTTTCCGAGAATAAAGACTTGATGAAGGAGGTGAAAGAGGCAGTTTTAGAAGGGATGCCAGTTTATGCTGAATGTGGTGGTTTGATGTATTTAGGAAAAAAGATAATTTGGAAAAACAGAGAATATCCGATGTCAGAAGTATTACCGATCACCTTTAAGGTAGAACCTACCCCTCAAGGACATGGTTACGTAATAGCTAAAGTAAAAGAAAAAAATCCTTATTTTGATGTAGGTCTCTCTATAAAAGGACATGAATTTCATTATTCAAAACCTGTAGATTTTGAACTTGATCAAGATGTTAAGTTCGTCTTTGACTTGGAAAAAGGAGTAGGGTTTAAAGAAAAAAAAGACGGTATTTTATTTAAAAATTTACTGGCAGCCTATACACATATTCATGTTTTTAGTGTAAAATGTTGGACAGAGAAGTTTTTAAAGAAAGCCAAAGAGTTTAACCTACAAAAATCATCATAAAAGGAGGTGCAACATGTTTGAAATTACCGTGAATTATGACACCTGTGATGCTTGTGGAACCTGCATTGAATCTTGTCCTGCTCAGGTTTATGACAAAGGAGATGATGGGAAACCTGTCATTTCAAGAGCAGAGGATTGTCTTGGTTGCATGACCTGTGTGGAGGTATGCCCAACAGGTTCTATCACTGTTAAAGAAATTTAGTTGTTTTAGACTGTTTCCCTCTGAGGGCTTTAAAGCCCCAGAGGGAACTTTTCTTTCAGTTTTTCAAAAACTATCTTAGGAACTAAATCTTCTACTTTTCCACCTAATCTTGCAGCCTCCTTTACTATAGAAGAGCTTAAAAAGATCCATTTAAGGCTTGGTAAAAGGAAAATGGTGTCAATGCTGTTAGAAAGTTTCCTGTTCATCAAGGCTAATTGCATTTCATATTCAAAATCAGAAACTGCCCTTAGACCTCTGATAATGGCACATGCGTTTTTAGCTTTAGCAAACTCTACCAACAATCCAGAAAAGGTTTCCACTTCTACTCGATGTCCTTCTGGAAGTTCTTTGACTGCTTCCTCCACCATCATCAACCTCTCTTCTATAGAAAAAAGGGGTTTTTTGGCTGGATTTTCACCTATTGCCACAATTACCTTGTCAAAAAGCTTTAAAGCCCTGTTTATTATGTCTAAGTGTCCATTGGTAATAGGGTCAAAAGTTCCAGGATAAATAACTACCTTAGGACAACTCATCAATGCCTCCTTTTTTTGACTTTTAAATGTGTTGGGTGTTTACTCTTTAATTGGAATATAAAATATTTTGAGAACAGCTGAACCGTCTTTTTGACCTATTCCAAAAAGTCCTTCTAAAATTTCTACATAACCTGTCTTCTCACCATCTACTATCCTTAAGATAGGGCCTATTTCCTGTACTTTTCTAGTTTTATATCTTTCATATCTATAAAGACCCCATAGTATCTTAAAAATAACATATTCTTCTTTTTTGTAGTATTCCATCAGTTTTAAAAGTGGACCATAGTTTCTTTCTAACCCTTCGTCAAAAATAGGTAAAATCGCTGGAAAATACCAGATTTTGCCCTCTGGTGAACCTTGAGAAATAGTATGCAAAAGAGGCCAGATTTTAACCTCTCTGGCAACTGTTTGGTTACCTTCCCAAGTTTTTTGAGCTTTAGAGAGAATTAAGAAACGATGTATTTCTTCCTGATAGTTTTTTCCTTTATAAGAGATATAAGTTTTTTTATAGAAATAGAGAGGCCATAAAACAAAAGAATCAAAGGTGTCTTCTTTTTTGACATAACCATACAAAGGCCAAAAACGTTTTCCTTCTATTTCTTTACCTTGAATTTTTCTGAAAAATGGCCATGGTGCATCTAACTGAGAGTATGAGTTGTCTGGGGTGGTGATTTTTTGAAAAAATGGCCAAAGTATTATCTTTTTTTCAAAATCTTCGTTTTTTTCGCGAATGTAAAAAGGAAAGATTATCAGTTTTTCTGAAGAATCTCCTTCTGAAGAATGAATAATTTCTTTTATGTAAAAAGGCCATAGGATAAATTTACGTTCCTGTTCCTCTTCTCTGAAGTTTCCATAAAAAGGCCAGATTTTAAATCCTTGGTAAAGAGATCGGTTTTGTTCTTGGTTAGCAGATATAGTTCTTACAAAGGGCCATAGGATGTTGTAGGCTGTATATTCTTCATATTTAGTTTTACTATAAAGAGGCCATAGAAAAAAAGTTATTTCATCAGCACCAAACCGATTTTTGATCTTTCCATAAAAAGGAAAAAAACCTCCATAGGTTTCGTTTGAAGAGGTTTTACCTGTAAAAAAAGGGAAAAAAGTAAATTGTGTTTCTTCAGGCTCTTCAGGAGAGTATTTATACCAAGTTTTGTTGATTATAGGAACTATTTTTAAGGTAGAACTTTGGGAATCAGACTGATAAATCCCTAAAGGAGATATAAAAAAGATTTTTTTTGCTTCAGGAGTGACAACTTTAGAAGTAATAGGCCTTATAGAAGTAGCATTTTCTTTAGAAAAAGATGTTTTTTGATATAAGGGACCTAAGGCTTCAACCCTGGTGGAATTTAATTCATAATTTTGAGAAAAGAAAAAAATCGGCCAAAGATTAAACCGTTTTTCCTGTAAGTCTTCATAGGCATAAAGATGAGAATATATAGACAAAAAAATAAGTATTAAAAAATTTAATGTCTTTAACATTTTATACATGATTTTAAAATTATAAAAAATTTTCGAGAAATGTCAATAATTTTTAGATAAAGCTATTTAATTTTGGTAAAATGCAATTTTTTGTTTTTTTTTTGTATTTGACAAAATTTTTAACGTTAATTATTAAATAATCTTTAGACATCAATTGGAGGCAAAACTGTGCCGTTTTTAGAATGGAACGACAATTTTCTCACAGGTATTAAAGAGATTGATCAACAACATAAAAAGATGTTTAACATGGTTAATGCTTTATATGAGGCGGTAAGACTTAAGGTAGACAAAAAATTTCTGATAAACTCGATAAATACGCTTAATAACTATTTTGAAACCCATTTTAAATTTGAAGAAGAACTTTTAGAAAGGTATGGTTATCCTGAAATAGAGAAGCATAAAGAGGAACACGAAGGTTTTAAAAGATCTTTTAAAGAGTTAATCGACCAGGAAGAAGTTAATTTTTCTGAGGTTTTAAAACATTTGAAAAATTGGTGGGTTAGCCATCTTTTGGTTCATGATAAAAAATATGGAAATTTTTTAGCTGGAAAGATAAATAGTCAATAAAGGGGAGGTTTAACATGTCTTCTCAAGGTTGGTTCAGCAAATTAAATAAAAAGTTAGAGTTACATCAAAAGATTATCCCTATCATTGTAGTTTGTTTTTCTGTGTTGATAATTTTAACCATCATCGTTACTTCTTATGCTAACTATTTTTTTGGTTTAAAACACGCTAAACAGTCTTTAAAAGAAAAATATGAAATAGTATCTAATGCAATCATTAAACATGGACCACTTCTTGACAAAATGGTAGGAGATAAAAGACAAAACTATAAAATTATTAGAGAAGAATTTTTAAGACAACAACCTAATATTAGAATTATAAGAAACGAAAAAATAGACGAGTTATATGGTAAGGAATCTCCTCAATATTATGCTAAGGATGAATTAGAAAAAAAGGTCTTAAAAGAAGGAAATGAGGTAATAGTAAGAGAAGGTTTTGAGTTGAGAGGAGTTTTTCCGATTAAGCCTAACATAGAGTGTTTAAGATGTCATTATAATGTAGGAGAAAAAGAAGTAATAGGAGCTATAAGCATTGTTATTCCTGTAGAGTATATATTTTCTGAGACTAAACTGGTAACACTGGTTTACATATTTTTAGGTTTAGGAGGTATTTTAACTGCAGCATTAGCTGTTTATTTTACCTACATGAAAATAGCTCATCAACCTTTGGAATCTGTAGTAAAAGTTTTGGATAAAATAGCAGAGGGAGACCTTACGGTTGAAGTTCCAGCTGTTTTTAAAGAAAGAGAGGATATGATAGGAAGATTGTCTAAAGCAGTAGACAAAGTGTTAGAGTATATGAAAAACTTTACTTCCAAGATCCTTGACTATTCAGTAAAACTGGTAGACCAGGTGGATAATGTTTTTAGATTGGTAGACAGTGTTAATGAGAAAATTAAGTTCCAGAATTTGCAGGTAGCACAGACTTCTATAATATCAGAGGATTTTGCTTTGACTGTGGGTTCTATTTCAAGGAACACCAGTGCTATAAATAACATTGCTAAAGAAATATTAGCCCATATAGAAAAGTTAAAAGAGGCAGAGGTTCAGGAACAATCAGAGATTTTGGTAAAGATATTTGGCTTGCTTGAAGGTTTGAATACTAAGGTATTAGAAATAGCAGAGGATTTAGACAAAGGTCTTAAAACTTCTGAAAGTATTAATGAGGCTTTTGAGGAGATTACCCAAGTTTCAAACGAGATCAGCCAACTCATGGATAAGATGAGCGAGAATGCTTATGAAACCTTGCTTATCTCTTCTTATATGAAAACCATAGCTTCCACAGTAAAAACCAAGAAGATGGAAGAGATGTTGTTTGAACTTTTTGAAAAGGATATAGACCGCTATATGTTACGTTTGCAGGCTCATATAAAAGGTATAGATAGACTTGACCCAGAGAGATGGGGAGATTATCAGGCCTTTCCTCTCGGAAAGTGGTATTATTCTGAAGAAGGTCAAAGTTTAAAAAAGATGATTCAAGATTTTGATTTTGATGAATTTGAAAGTCTTTTGAAAAACCTTCATAATGTAGGTAAAGACCTTATTGTTGCTTACAATCAGGAAGATTCTATAAAGGTAGAAAAATTGCAGGTTCAGCTTAGGGGTATAGCAAGAAGACTAAAGCTTCTTTTAGATGAGTTGAGAGAGCATTATTCTAAAATAAAAACTTTATAGAATAAAGAGGTAATTAAAGATGTCCGCTCGTTTAGGTTTTGCAGATTATAAATTTTATAAACAACAGGTTATAGAAGCTTTTGAGATCTACAAGTCTTTAAGGGGTGAGATTAACGACGGAGTAGATCTTGAAAGTCTTTCCAAAAAGGTGGAAAACTTAAAGAACAGTCAATTTCTTGTGGCGGTAGCCGGTGAGGTAAAGGCAGGAAAATCAAGTTTTATAAATAGTTTGATAAAAGAGGAGATCCTTCCTACCGATGTGTTACAGGCTACCAGTGCACTTATCGAAATTTTTTACTCTAAAAAACCTTTTTTAAGAGTTACTTACGCCTCAGGTAGAGTAGAACTTTTTGAAGAAGAATCCAAAGAGATTTTTAGGGATAGACTTAAGTCTATCGCCTCTATTCCTGAAGAATACAGAGATATTCCTGTAACTTTGATAGACCTTTACATTTTAGAACATGACAAAGTGCCTCTAATAGACGATGACTTTATAAAATATTTAGAAGAAAAGTCAGGGATAGAAAAACTAAAGGAGGTCAAGTATAAGCTGGAACAATATGCTATGGATCGTAGTAAAGATAAAATCCCTATAAGGATAGAGCTTGGATATCCCTTTGACTGGGAGTTTGATGAGTTACGGTTGGTTGATATGCCAGGGGTTAACGCGGTAGGAGGAGTATATGACATTTCTTTTTCCTTTTTAGATAAAGCTAATGCTGTCCTTTTTATCCACCCTATTAAACCTGTAGAATCTGAGTCTTTTAAAAGGTTTGTTTCTTCGGTTATTACCAAAAAGAGTAAAGATGTATTGTTTTTAATTTTAACCCATGCTGCGGTTTTTTATGAAGAAAAAGAAAGATTGTTAGATGAGGCTAAGCGTATTTATGGTTCTATCATACCTCCTGATAGGATTTTTGCAGTAGATAGTATTCTAAAACTTATTTATGAAGAGCTAAATAAAGGGAAATCTTTAGCTGAAATAAAAAAAGATAAGAGTAAAAGAAAATGGGTAGTTTATTTTCAGGATTTGGCAGATGAAGAAGGTTTAGATGAAAAAGAAGCTTTTTTAGAGTTTTCTGGTTTTAAACAACTTCTTCCTAACCTTGAAAGATTTTTGGTTGAAGCACCTTTTTCTATTTTAACTGAGGTTTTAGAGACTATTAAAGAGGGGTATAAAGAACAGATAAATCATTATCAAGAAACGATAACTTTACTTCAAAGTCAGAAAAAAGATCGAGAAGAGTTTTTAAGGGAGATAGAAAGACGACAGGAGGGTTTGAAGAAGCTAGAATCTTACTGTTATTTAGTTTTGGAAGAAGCTATGACCATTTTTAGGGGGGTTCATTCTCCTATAGAGACTACTTTAAATGAGTTTAAGTTTAATTACTATGAACTTTTTTTAAAAAGTTCCGATTTAGAAGAATTGAGGAAGTATTATCGGGATGCTGAAAATGATTTAGATCAGATAGTGAGAGAAAACCTGCAAAAGATTACGGAATTTTTTAAAGAAAAGCTAAAACAAATAGGAGAACAGTTTAAAGAGGAATATAACATAAATTTGCCCAAAATAGATTTTAAGGCCATAGAAGAGAGCTGTAAAAAGAGGGTGGTAAAAAGGGAAGAAATCGTAGAGGAAAGGATAGAAAATCTTTTTGAAAATTGGAATTTTCTTAAGCCTTGGAAATGGTTTAAATCTGGGCGTATAAAAAGGATGGTTGTAGGGACTAAAGAGGTATTAGATGAAAATATGTTTTTTAAGACTTTGAAAAACAGTCTGATAGAAAATTTTGTGGAAATCATCGAGAAATTGAGAGAAGAGTTTTACAGTGCTTTTGATTTTTACAAAAAAAGGATTACGTTAATTTTAGAAGAAAAAAGAAGAGGTTTGGAAAAATTAAGACAAGAGTTAAAATCAAACGAACTTATAGATTATGAAATTCTTATGTTAGAAAAGAATATAAACTTGATCGAAGGTGAGCTTAAAAAAATCGATAATTTAAAGAGTGCTCTTATATGTTAAAGAAAGAGACTATAAAGAACATAGAAAGTCAACTTGATAAAGACATAGACAAAGAAGTTGAGTTGATTAAAAGTGAAATTTTTTATTTTTTAGATAAAGATTTAGATATGTTTTTTTTAAAAGAGTTTGTCAAACATTATCCAAGGAAACTTCTCCGAGAAAGGTCTGAAGTTTTACTTGATACGGTACTTAACTATCTTATGAAAGAGATATTAGAACAAATTAGAACAAAAGGTTCAGATGTTCAGTATGCCTTTTCTAAAGAAAACCTAAGAGAAAAAATAAAGGAGTGGGCTTTAGCTAAAGAGAACAGGTATAATCCTTCTATACTTAAATTGAAAGAGGAAGAGACCATAGTAGAAAAAACTATTACTGTAGCACCAGGTATAGTTGTTAGTGCTGGAGGGCTAATCGCTATAGCCTCAGCCCCTGAGACTTTAGTTTTAAAAGCTATTCCTGCAGTCTCTACTTTAGCAGGTCCGATTTATATCTTTAAAAAAATAAAAGAAAAAAACAAAAGGTTAAAAAAAATCTGGAAAAAAGAAATAAACAGTTATTTAGAAAAGGCTAAAAAAGAGTTGAAAATTTGGTTGATAAAAGTGATTGAAAAGTTTGATAAAGAACTAACCGATTTTTGTAGAAAATTGGGGTTATAACTTGACTTTATATTCAAAGAAAATATTATAATAAAAGTATGAATAAAATTTTTGATTTAAAAAATCTGAAAAGTTTATTAACTTTTAAGAAATCTCAAAAAAACGTTTATATAGGAATAGATATAGGGACATACTCTATCAAAATAGCAGAGGTGGTTTTAAATAAAAACGATATAATCCTTACTAATTTCATCCAGGGAAAAACCTACCCGAATGTTATCGTAAACGGAATAATCAACGACTTTCAATATCTAAGCACTAATTTAAAAAATATTTTTGAAGTGTTTCAACCGATTTCTAATCAAGTTAATCTTTCGCTTTCGTATGATGTACTTATATATGATTCTTTTCAATCTCAATATATACCTTCTGAAGAAGAAATAAGAAATAAACTTAATGAAGACATTCCCTATAATTTAGATGATGTTTATTACAGTTATTTTATCTTCCCTATGCAAAATAGTTATAAAATTCTTTATTTGGTTATAAAGAAGGATATAGCTCAACAGTTTGAAAATCTTTTGAAAGGCCTTAATTTCAGCGTAAAAAACATGGATGCAGATTTTATAAATATTCACAACCTTGTAGAGTTTTTAGAAGGGGAAGAAAAGGCTAAGTTAATCGTCGATTGGGGAGAAAGTAAAATTAGACTTCTTTTTTCTAACAAAGATATTCCTCTATACAATCGAGACCTATTTAATCTTGGTTTGAAAAACCTTAAAAAAGAAATAAGAAAACTGGTTCCGGATAAAGATATGGTAGAGATGGTTATGGTTAATCCTTCTAATTTTGAGAAATTTCAAGAGGTAAAGGAAATTTACAAAAACTATATCAACGAAATCATAAAAGAAATTCAGTACACCATCGAGTTTGTTCAAGGTAAATTTAATTTAATCTTAGAAACAGTATATCTGGTAGGAGGAGGAGCAAGAATTTTAGATATAGAAAAGATTTTTACCTCAAAACTTAAACTTGAAACCAAAAAAATCAACCTCCAAGATAGGATTGAGATACACCCTAATGTTGACCCAACTTATCTTAAGATTATAAACACTCAAGGAGCTAATGCTGTAGCTGCAGCTTTGAGGGAATTTATATGATCATTAAGTTTAACCTCTTACCTAAACCTAAGGAAACGGTAAAGGAGGAAATTCGTAAAGAACCTTTTAGGTTTTATAAACTTATCATTACCTTAGTTATTTTTGTAGTATCTGTTATGGCAAGTGGTATTATTTCTATAGAAAAACAGAAAAAAGACTTGATTAAAGAGAAAACGACTAAAGAAACTAAGCTTAAAGAATATAAGACAGTAGCTCAAAAGGTGGAACAACTTGAAAAGGAAAACGAAGAGGTTAAAACAAGAATAGAAACCATTTTATCTCTTAAAAAGGATAGAGAAAAGGTTTTAAAAAGATTAGATGTTGTTCTTAGTAATCTTGGTAAAACTCAGGTTTATTTTAGTTTATTAAAGATAGGCTCTAATCAAACCAAGATAGAAGGTATAAGTACTGATATGAAAGAAGTAGGTGAATATTTAAAAACCTTAGAGGAAAGAAAGGATATAGTAAGACAGGTAAACATTACCCAGGTTAAAAAACAAGATAAGCTGGTAGAATTCCAGGCTGAGGTTATTTTTTGATGAAGGCTTTGATCGAAAGACTTAAAGCTTGGGATGAAGTTACCCCTAAAAGAACAAAAATACTTCTTTTGATTGTTTTAGTGATAGGTCCCCTTGCGTTATTTTATCAGTTTTATTATCAGCCCAGTAAAGAGACTATAAATGTTTTAAAAGAAGATGTTAAAAAGTTAGATTTAGAAATAGCTAAATATTCTCAGGTTGTTAACAAACTTGATTTTCTTAACAAACAAATGGCAGCAAGAAAAGAATTTTTGGAAGTGGTAAAGACTATCTTTCCTGATGAAAAGGAGATACCTGTTATCCTGAAAAAGATAGCAGAGCTTGCTAAAAAAAACAATTTAGATTTAGCCTTGTTTAAACCAGAGAAGGAAGAGCTAAAAGATTACTATAAAATCATTCCTATTACTGTTGAACTCGTAGGAGATTTTAGCAACATGATAAATTTTCTAAACGAGATTCAAAAGCTTCCTCGTTTAGTGGTAATAAATGAACTTGAGTTTAAGGTTAAAGATAAGAAGCTTACCCTTGGATTAAATTTAAGTACTTTTCAATATACAGGTAAACCTTTGAAAACTAAAGAGAATAAGGAAAAGAAATGAAAATTAAAGTTTGGTTGGTAAGTTTAGTGTTGATTTGTTTATTAATAGGGTGTGATAAAAAGAAAGAGGAACCTATTTCTCCCAAAATAGGTGTAAATGCAAATTTAATCGATATAATCGATAAGGAGCTCGAAACCTGGAAGGTTGAGCTTGCTAAAGAACCTTATATAATAAACTCTAAAGAGGTTAAAAATCCTTTTGTTGCCCCTGTAGTAGGTAAAACCATAAGTCATGAAAATGTCCTTTCTATCCGTTTAGTAGGTATAGTTGATAAACAAGGAAAAAAGCTGGCTCTTATTCAGGACGAAGGGAAGATGGGTTATCTGGTTAAACCAGGAAGTAAGATAGGAAATTACAGGATCTTAAAGATAGAAAAGAATCAGATTTTGGTAGAAGAAGAGATTACCGACCTTTATGGTAATCGTAAGAAGGTACAAAGGGTTTTAAGTTTAGTCAAGGAGTGAGTTATGAAGATAAGGATATTTATTTTTAACATGTTTATATTTATTTTAGCTTTTACGTTTATTTTAAGTTTGGGAAGGGGTGAGGTAAAGGCTAAGACCAATCTAAGAGAGGTTTTTTACTTGAAACAACCGGTTGATACTTTGATTTTTGAGTTTGACGGAAAACCCCAATATACCTTAAATGTTGAAGAGACTAAATTAACTCTATTTTTACAAAACGTGGTTCCTTTAAAATCAAACTGGGTAAAAAATTTACCCAAAGATTTGATTAAAGAAGTTGATGTTTCTTTAGAAAAGAATGGGATTAGATTAAGTTTAACCTTAACCAAAAAGTTTAACGTCCAGGTAAAAGATTTAGAAAATAAAATTCTGGTGGAATTTTTATGGGAAAAACCTTTAAAACCGGTCAACGTGGTTATTAAAGATAAAAAAGTAGAAACCTTAGAGGAAAAAACTTTAAAGGAATTAAGAGATATTTTAGAAAATAAGATAAGTACCCAACCGTACGAGATTCTTTTAAATGAAAGAAGGGTGAGTCTTCCGCTTTCTGACCTTAAATATAAAGGGATTCCTATAACGGTTGATTTTCAAGGGGCAGACCTACATGCCGTTTTAAGGCTTCTTTCAGAGGTAGGGGGTATTAATATTTTGGTGAGTGATAAAGTTAACGGTATAGTTACCCTTAAAGCCAAAGATGTTCCGTGGGATCTGTTATTAGATGCGATAATCTCTAACTTTGGTTTAGCGAAGTTGAAAACAGAAAATTTGATTGTGATTGCTACGTTAGATGAGGTCAAAAAATATGCAGAACATTATAAAGATTATCTAAAGGCAGTAGCTCAGGGTAAAGAGGGTATTAAAGCGGAAATTGAGGCTCAAAGAGATATTTTTGATGCCTTGCAAAAGGTTCAGGAAGAAAAAAACCTGCTTATTACCAGAATTTTTACGCTTAAGTATTTAAGAGCAAGCAAGGTCATAGACCTTCTAAAGAGCCATCGTTTTCCGGATAAGCTTCAGGAGCTACTTAAGGATCCCAACAAAATAACCTTTGAACCTCTAACTAACACCATCATAGTTAAAGCAACTCCCAAAATTTTAGATGAGATTGAGGCGATCATTAAAGCTATAGATAAACCAAGGCCTCAGATAATGATAGAGGCAAGAATAGTAGAAATGAGAGATGAATATGCACATAAATTGGGTATTAAGTGGGGAGGAGCTGCTTGGAAAAGAACGGAACATAGTATTTGGGGTATTGCTCCAGGTCATTCTATTACCACAAATGATACCATGACTACAAAAACACCAAGTATTAACATTCCTAACACAACCATCTTTGATTTAGGAGTTGCCAATAGCATAGCAAATTTAGGGGTTGCTTTAGGTTATTTTGGTGACACCACTGCTGTGCTTGATGTAACTCTTTCTGCTCTTGAAGAATCAGGGATTGCAAGGGTTCTTTCAAAACCTCAAATTTTAACCCTTGACAAAGAACAAGCTATAATACAGCAGGGTTACAGAATTCCTTATTTGAGTTATGCAGCTAACATCAACCAGGCAACCGTAAATTTTATAGATGCTGGGTTAAAACTTTTGGTAACTCCTTCCGTTACTCCAGAAGGTAAAATTTTTGTAGATGTGGTTATGGAGAAGTCAGAGCCTGATTGGGGGCGTACAGTTTCAGGTGAACCTACTATTAATACCAGTAACATTTCTACTTCCGCTTTACTTGATAACGGAGAAACTTTAGTAATAGGAGGGGTTAAAATAAATAATATTTCTGATAACATAGATAAAGTTCCTGGGCTTGGAAGTATTCCAGGAGCAGGGGAATTTTTTAAAAGAAAAGAAAAAATGTTGTCTAACAGCGAACTTATGATTTTTATAACTCCCAAAATAGCCTATATTCCTATTGAAGGGATAGATTATTAAAACTAGAACATGTCTGAAGTTTGGGTAGTAGGGGGAGGGCTTGCTGGGTCTGAGGCTGCCTGGCAGCTTGCGGTTAGAGGGGTTAAGGTTGTCCTGTTTGAGATGCGCCCTACTAAACTTACCCCAGCCCATAAAACAGATTTATTAGCTGAACTTGTATGTTCAAACTCCCTTCGTTCTAAAGAGCTTACCAAGGCTGTAGGACTTTTAAAGGAAGAATTAAGGCTTTTAAAATCTTTGATACTTGAGTCAGCTTTAATTTCTGAAGTTCCTTCAGGCAAAGCTTTAGCGGTAGATAGAAAGCTTTTTTCTGAATATATAACCCAAAAACTTTCTTCTCATCCTAACATAAAAATTATCAGAGAAGAGTTAACGGAGATTCCCAAGGATAGAATAGTTATTTTAGCTACAGGACCTCTTACCAGTGAAGCTATGGCTAAAGCTTTGGCAACCCTGATAGAGGTACCTTATTTACATTTTTATGATGCCATATCTCCTGTGGTGTATGCAGAAACCATAGATTGGGATAAGGTGTTTGTAGCAGACCGTTATGGAAAAGAGGAAGGATCGTATGTAAACTGTCCTCTTACCAAAGAGGAATACGAAAGATTTTGGGAGGCTTTGATAAAAGCAGAAAAGGTTCCTTTGCATTCCTTTGAAGACCCAAAGTATTTTGAAGGATGCCTTCCTATAGAGGTGATGGCTGAAAGGGGGAAAGAAACCCTGCTTTATGGTCCGATGAAACCTGTAGGATTGGTAGATCCAAGAACAGGTAAACAACTTTATGCAGTAGTACAACTAAGGCCTGAAAATCGGGAAAAGACTTTATACAACATGGTAGGGTTTCAAACCAAGCTCAAATATGAGGAACAAAAAAGGGTTTTTCGGCTTATTCCAGGGCTTGAGCGTGCAGAGTTTGCAAGATTAGGTTCTATTCATAGAAATACCTTTGTTAATGCCCCGTTGGTCTTAACTTCTACCCTTCAGCTTAAAAAAAGTCCTAATGTTTTTTTAGCAGGACAACTTACAGGTGTTGAAGGGTATGTAGAATCTACTGCCATGGGTTTTTTAGCAGGAATTAATGCAGAAAGGTTGATGAAGGGGAAGCCCTTATTAGTTCCTCCTAAGGAAACGGCTATCGGGGCTTTAGTACACTATTTGGTTGAAGCAAATCCAAAGTATTTTCAACCTATGAACATTAACTGGGGGCTTTTTCCTCAGTTGGATAAAAAAGTTCACAAAAATCAAAAATATCAGTTAATGGTAGAAAGGGCACTAAAGGCTCTTTCTGAATGGATTAGCAAAAATCAGGTATTATAAAGTTAAAAGTTGATAGGACCAGCGATATAGCCTTTTACTACAGGAATATTAGTATCTTTGTCTACCTCTAACCAGACGATATCTCCTTCAATCTTTACGATCTTTCCAACAATACCACCGGTGGTAAAAACTTTTTGTCCTGGTCTTAGTTCAGAAAGAAATTTTTGATGTTCTTTCATTCTTTTTTGTTGAGGTCTGATAAGAAGGAAATAGAAGATTACAAAGATGATGATAAGAGGTAGAAGGGAGATGATAAAACCTACCAACCCTCCTTGAGGGGGTTGTCCTTGAGGTGCACCCATAGCCCAAAGATTAGAAACTAAGTTTAAGTCCATAAAACTGCCTCCTTCTGGGTATTTTTTAAATATAACTCTTTAAGTTCTTGAATTAGGTTCAGCAAGGTTTCTTGTTTGATACTTTGTTTTATTTTTTCTATAAGTTTAGCATAATAAAATAGATTGTGAAGAGTTAATAGTTGATAGACCAAAAGTTCTTTGGTATGAAAGAGATGTCTTAGATATCCCCTAGAAAAGTTCCGGCAGGTATAACAGGTGCAATTTGGGTCTATCGGTTCAGAGTCGGTTTTGAATCTGGAAGATTTTATCGATAAAGGTCCTTGAGAGGTAAAAAGACTTCCTCTTCTGGCATTACGGGTGGGAAGGACGCAATCAAACATGTCAACCCCTCTGGCTACTGCCTCAGCAATATCCACCGGAGTTCCTACCCCCATAAGATATCTTGGTTTATACTTAGGCATAAAACTGGTTGAAACTTCGATCATTTCGTTTCTTAGTTCTAAAGGTTCTCCTACTGAAAGGCCTCCTATCGCATAGCCATCAAACTCAAGAGAGGTAATAAAAGAGGCACTTTTTTGTCTAAGGTCTACAAACATACCTCCTTGAATGATACCAAAAACGGCTTGTTTGGTGTTTTTATGTCTTTGTCTATATTTAAAAGATTCTAAAGCCCATCGGTGGGTAAGTTCAGTAAGGGTTTTTGTTTCTTCATAAGATAGCGGATAAGGAATACATGTGTCAAGGACCATCGCTATGTCAGAGCCAAGTTTTGTTTGAATTTCTAAAGCCTCAACCGGGGTGATAAAATGTTCTGACCCATCGAGGTGAGACTTAAAAAGAATTCCCTCCTCCTTTATCGTTCTAAATTGTGATAGACTGTATACTTGGAATCCTCCGCTATCGGTAAGTATAAGTCTTGGCCAACTCATAAATCGATGAAGTCCGCCCAAATTTTTGATAACCTCAGCCCCAGGTCTTAGGTAAAGATGATAAGTATTGGCTAAAACTATTCTATAACCTAAGGAGGCTATTTTTTCAGGAGGAACAGCCTTGATGGTAGCCTGGGTACCTACCGGCATAAAGACTGGTGTTTCTACCACCCCTCGGTGGGTTATTAACATCCCAATTCTGGCTTGGGTGATCTGGCTTTCGTATAAAACATGAAACTTAAACATAACCGTTAAGCTTGATTAAGGATAGTTTTCACTGCTTCGATAAAAGAGCTTTTATGCCTTTTTAGGGTTTCTTCATCTACGCAAAAAGAGAGTCTTATATGGTTTGATACACCAAAACCACGCCCTGGGACAGCCAATATCAAGTGTTCTTTTAGTTTTTGACAAAAGGTAACATCATCCATCGGGACTTTAGGGAAGATAAAAAGTCCACCCTTAGGTTTAACAAACTCAAGCCCTGCCTCTTCGAGCATCTCACAGATAAGGTCTCTTCTTCTTTGATAGATAATAGTTTCTACTTTTGCAAAAGCACACTCTGCAGCCAACCTTTGAGCTAAAGCCGGCGCATTTACAAACCCTAAAATTCTATTACAAAGAATTAATCCCTCTAAGATAAGTTTCTTGGGTTGTATTTCAGGATGCACGGCTACAAACCCTATCCTTTCTCCTGCAAGGGAAAGTTCTTTAGAAAAGGAATAGGCAATAAGACTGTTTGGATAGTGTTTAAAAATAGAGGGTACCTGATGATTATCAAAAACTAAATTTCTGTATGGTTCGTCAGAAACTAAATATATAGGGTGTCCAAAGATTTTACTTTTTTCTGACAGAAGTTTAGCAAGACTTTTTATTTCTTCTTCGGTATAGATTTGTCCTGTGGGATTGTTAGGTGAATTTATCAGGACTATTTTGGTCTTTTCAGTAATATTTTGGTCTAAAGCTTCAAGGTTAAGAGAAAAATCCGGATTGGTAGACACGGGTTTAGGTATTCCTTGATGGTTTTCTGTATAAAAAAGATACTCTACAAAAAAGGGAGAAGGAAAAATCACCTCTTCTCCTGGGTTAAGGAGGGTTTTAAAGATGATATTTAAAGCACCGGCTGCACCACAGGTCATGATTATGTCTTCGGAGGTAAGCGTGACCCCTTGTTCTATACTCACCTTTTTAGCCATTACCTCTCTTACAAAAGGAAATCCAGCATTAGGCATGTAACGATGAAACGATGGTTCATAATTTTCTATAATTTTTTGCAAAGTTTCTTTTACTCTAGGTGGAGGGGGAAGGTCTGGATTCCCTAAGGTTAGGTCTAAAACCCGGTCCTCTCCATGAGTCTTCTTTAGTTTTATTCCTTCTTCAAACATCTTTCTTATCCAGGAACTTCTTTCCAGATAGTCTTTAATTTGCTGTGAAACCATAGGTTTTCTCCCTGAGATCCTTATAGATTTTTAAAAATTTCTGGCGTAAACCCTGAGGTTTGGGATATTTCCCATAGGGTTTCAAAAGCTTTTAAAATCAACGGGTCATCTATATAAAATCTATACCCAAAGCAGGCTGAGTTTACAGAAGGAATAAGCACTTGCCCTTCCATCCAGTCAAACTGCAAAACCAAGTGTTGATGGACAAATCCTTCCTGAAAGGTGAGGGTCATAAGAGTTTGGTCGAACCACTCAACCGTCCATAGATGGGTGTACACATATACATTAGGTTGGTTAGGGGGAGAAAAGCTAGCCTTTTCAAAAGGCAGGTTTTTTAGTTGATTTAAAATTTCATAAGATATAGGTTGGATTGCTCGATTGTCTATAAGATGTTTGTTTCCTTCTCCTAAATATAAAAAGTATTCCTTAGTTGCTCCTCCTTCAGTCGAGAGAATTTCTACCCAAGCAGGTTTGGTAAGGTATAACCTTACGGGAGGCGCTTTATGCTTAACTCTATCATACAAAGAAAGAAAGTGAGAAAAATGAAAAGGAAGGTCTGGAGGTGGTTCGTCATGTTCATCTTTGGCTTTAAAAATTAAAAAGTTAAAGTCAGGTGAAAGAAAAATAGACTGATCTTTGGTTTTTTGACGAGATTTTAAGTATCTTAAAGCCTCTAATTTTTGATACACCTGTTAAAATCCTCCGAATTTAACTTTTAAATAGAAATTTTAACATCTTATATAAAAAGAAAAAGGGTTGTCCATGAATTTTTAGAGTTTACATAGCTAAAGTTTTTTTTTATCTGTCCGATAAGAATATACAAAAGAAAAAAACAAAAAAGGAGGTGCCAGATATGGCAGTTAAAATTAACTTTAACGAAGCAGCTGCTCAGACCCACACAGCTTTATTAAGAAACGAGCGTGCTATGAACAAATCCTTACTGAGGTTGTCTACAGGAGTCAGGATTTTGAATGCGTCAGACGACTCGGCAGGACTTTTTATTGCGGACATGCTTGGAACAGTTGCAAAGGGATATGAACAGGGTAATAGAAACATCCAGACAGGCATTTCAGCCTTACAGATTGCAGAGGCCTCAGCCGGACAGATTTTTGACAAACTTCAGGAAATCTATGTAAGGGCTCAGAATGCAGCCAACGACATCAACGACCCGACAGCAAGAAATGCATTACAACAGGAAATTAGGAACTTTGTCGATGCTATTCAGAAAATAGGTGCTGATACAGAGTATAACGGGATTAAGCTTTTGGATGGTACATTTAAGGACAAGTATATCCATTATGGGGCTCGTCTTGAGCAGACGGTTTATCTATCGGTAGATGATGTGAGGGCTCAGAGTTTAGGTGCTCACATGGTTAAAACCAGCGGATATAAAGTTGCAGCTAGTGACGTTTTAACAAGTCTTACTGATGTAGTATTTGGAACTAATCAAACCATAACAGTTGGTGGTAGAGTAATTGAGGCAACTATACAAAATGTTAATGGTTCTACAACCAACTACATCCTGGATGCAGGGTATATGGCAGAACAGATTAATTCTAATCTCAGCGACATAGGTTTTAAGGCAAAGGCCATAAATGTTAGTATTGGTGAAAAATATACAGCGATAGCTGATGTTTCAGACACAGCTAGTCTAACTTTTTATGTAGGAAATAAGTCTTTTAGTTTTGATGCAGAAACTACGATATCTCTTGATGAACTTGTAGAGAAGATAAACCGTGAAGCAGCAACTGCTGGCGCAGACCTTACTGCCTCAACCGATGCAGGAAGACTTGTTCTTACCTCTTCTAAAGGTTATACTATTAGTGTTAAAATTAGCCTTGCAAGCGCAACAGGTACTATTAATATCAATCAGATTGTTAATGACTTAGAAAATGCTTCTGCAGGAACCATTCAATCTCAAGCTAGTGCAACCATAGCTTCTGCAGTAAAGGTTGGAGACCTTTATATTGCTAATGACAAGGATTTTACCTTGGATTTAGGAACAGTAAGTAACACCGCCTTAGGAGATTTTGAAATTGGCTCAACTACAGGATCCCAGTTTAAGAATCTTTATTCTATAAATGTGACTTCAAATGAGGGAGCAGAGGCATCGATGCTTATTGCTGAGGTAGCGTTGAGGAAGGTTGATACCATAAGGGCCCAGATTGGTGCAACTATGAACAACCTTCAGTCTATTTTTGACAGTCAAAAGGTTGCTTATGACAACACCAAGGAAGCTGAGTCAGTGATTAGAAATACAGACTATGCAAAGGAGATGGCAGAGTTTACGACCTATCAGATTCGTATGCAGGCAACAATTGCGATGCTTGCTCAGGCAAATACTCAGCCACAATTAGTGCTTCAGTTGTTGAGGTAGTAAGATTTAGGGTGGAGGCAGGATAATTCCTGCCTCTGCCCTTGTTTAAACTTAAGAAAGGGGCGGGTCTAAACCCGCCCCTTTCTTATTTTTCCTATCTTTTTCTGTAAAAAACTTTATAACCTAATCATTTGTTTTCTCTTGACAAAGCAAAAAACCATGCTATAGTTAAAAATTAATGTGAGAATGTAAGTGCTTACTAAAGAGATTGATAAATGGCTAAAAATACAAAAAAAAGACTTCTCGAAGCTGCTTTAAAGGTTTTTTCAGAGAAAGGGTTTTTAGGTGCAACCACCAAAGAGATCGCTAAACAGGCTGGGGTAGCTGAGGTAACTCTTTTTAGGCATTTCGGTTCTAAGGAAAATCTTTTTGCAGAAACCATAAATCAGTATTCTTTTTTACCTAAACTAAAAGAGATCTTGCCTGAGATAAAAACTGAACTTCCAGACATTGCTTTAAAGAAAATAGCTCGAGAGTTTTTAAACGTTCTTGAGTCTAAGAAAAACTTGATACGGATCATGTATACAGATTTTCACCGATACCCTGACCATATTAAAAAGATTCACGAATCCATCATAGAAAATATCATAGAGCTTATTTCTGCATATTTTAACGAGCTGATAGAAAAGGGTATTTTTAGAAAGGTTGATACGCATTTTGCGGCGAGAGCGTTTTTAGGGATGTTTTTTTCTTACTTTTATGCTAAAGAAATCAAAGAGTTTCTAAACATCAAAAAAAATGATTTGGAAGAAATTATAAACTGTTATGTCGACCTTTTTATAAAAGGAATTGAACTTAAACCAGAGTCGGAGGCATAGGCTATATGTTGAGGATATTAAGTTTTATATTCGCTATAATGTTAAGCCTTTCTGGTTGTGCTAAAAAAGATGCAGAACAACCTAAGGCTACGATAGTACCTGTAACTGCCTATCAGGTTCCTCAACCTAAAGACCATAAGGTTGAATTGGTCTATCCTGGCAAGACTAAAAGTATTTCTTTCGTAACGGTATCAGCAAGAATTACAGGGGTATTACAAAAGCAGTATTTTAAGGAAGGGGATTTTGTTAAAAAGGGTCAGGTACTTTTTTTGATAGAACCTGATTTGTATGAAGCCAATTATAAAAGCGCAAAGGCTAACTTAGAAAGAGCCCTTGCTGAGTATGAGAAAGCAGAAAAAGACTGGAGAAGGATAGAGGCATCCTTTAAAGCAAAGGTAGTAAGTGAGCAGGAAAGAGATTTTGCCCTTTCTGCTTACAAAACCGCCAAGGCAAACGTCGAATATGCTAGGGCTCAGTTAAGACAAGCAGAGATAAACTTAGGCTACACCAAAGTCGTCGCCCCGGTTTCTGGTATTGTAGGACAGAGAATGGTAGACGTAGGTAATCTGGTAAATCCTGGTACGCCTTTGGTAACGATAAACCAGATAGACCCTATTTATGTAGATTTTTCTTTTCCTGATAGAGATTTAGTAAAATTAGGGTTTGAGATTACCAAAAAGGGACTTATGGGACTAAAAGGTCTAAAACTTAATTTAATCCTTGAAGGTAAATCTTATCCTTATTCAGGGGTAATAGATTTTATAGATACCATCATCGATGAAAAGACTGCTTCGGTTAAAGCAAGGGGCTTGTTTAAAAATCCTGAAAAGATTTTACTTCCAGGACAGTTTGTGCAGGTTGTAGTGAAGGGTATCACAAGAAAGAACGTGATTTTGATACCTCAAAAGGCTGTGTTTCAGACACCTACTGGTCCGGTGGTTTGGCTGATAAAGGACAACAAAGTTCAGCCTCAGCCAGTAAAACTTGGAGAAACTTCAGACGAGTATGTAGTGATAGAAGAAGGCCTTAAACCAGGAGATATGATAGCTTTAGACAACTTACTTAAGCTCGAGTCAGGTGTTCCTGTAAAGGTGGAAAAGGTAGTTGGAGAATAAGTATGATTTCAAAGTTTTTTATAGAAAGGCCGAGATTTGCGGCAGTAGTTTCTATCTTTTTTGTTTTGCTTGGGATTTTAGCTATACAAGTACTCCCTATCCAAGAATATCCAGCCCTTACCCCTCCTCAAATAATGGTTAGAACTGTTTATCCTGGGGCAGACGCCGAAACTGTTTTAAAAACAGTAGTTACTCCTTTAGAAGAAAGTATTAACGGTGTCCCTAACATGATTTATATGTTAAGTACTGCTTCTTCAAGCGGAGATGTTAACATAAATGTTTACTTTGAAGTAGGGACTGATGTTAACGTTGCGAAGATGGATGTAAATAACAGGGTACAAATGGCCTTGAGTAAACTTCCTGAAGAGGTAAGAAGACAAGGAGTTGAGGTGAGAGAACTTTCCCGTGACATTGCTTTGGTGGTAGCTTTTATCTCTCAGGGAGGGGTAAGAAGCCCGGTAGAAATTTCTAACTTTGTTTTGATAAACGTGGTAGAAGAGTTAAAGCGTATACCCGGGGTAGGAGACGTTGTAATTTTTGATGATAAAAGTTATTCTATCAGGGTTTGGTTAAAACCCGATAAACTTGCTAAATATGGTTTAACCCCGATAGAAGTAGCCCAAGCTATTGCGTCTCAAAATCAACAGTTTTCTGCAGGAGGTATAGCTCAAGAACCTACAGATAAGGCTTATAGTTTTTCTTACACCGTAAAAGGAGATCCAAGGTTTGAAAAGGTTTCTCAGTTTGAAAACATCATCTTGAGGTCAAATCCTGATGGGTCTAAGCTACTTTTAAAGGACGTAGCAACCGTAGAGCTAAGTTCAGAAAACTTTAACAGCCAGTCTTTTTATAAGAAAGACCCTGTTATCCCAGTAGGTATTTTTTTGGCCCCCAATGCTAACCTTTTAGAAGTAAACAAAAAGGCAAAAGAGACGTTAAAAGAACTTTCGCATAACTTTCCAGAGGATATCAAGTTTTATTATCCTTATGATCCAGCTCTTTATGTTAAGGAGGCTATCAAAGAGGTTATCGTTACTTTTGTAATAGCCCTAATTCTGGTAGTGTTTGTTATATATATCTTCTTAGGTAGCATAAAGGCTACCATTATCCCTGTACTTGCCATACCTGTTTCCATCATCGGAACATTTGCTGGCATGTATGCCTTAGGTTTTTCTATCAACCTTCTTACCCTTTTTGGTCTGGTATTAGCCATAGGGCTTGTGGTAGATGATGCCATCATCGTTATAGAAAATGCAGAGAGAATAAAAAGGGTCAAAAGGCTTCCTTCTAAAGAAGCAACCATCGAGGCTATGCAAGAGATAACAGGGCCTATCATAGCTATAGTCCTTGTTCTTTCTGCGGTTTTTATCCCTGCAGCCTTTTTAGGAGGTTTTACCGGTGCTTTTTATCGTCAGTTTGCCGTAACCATCGCTATTTCTATGATCCTCTCTGGAATTGTAGCTCTCACACTGACCCCAGCCCTTTGTGCAAGATTTTTAGAGGAAGAGCATAAAAAGATGCCTTTACCTATTAGATTGTTTAATCTATTCTTTTTTAAAAGTAGAAAGTGGTTTGTAAACACAGTTAAAAATTTTCTTAGATTTGTACCGATAGGAATAGCGGTATTTATTTTTGTGGTAATAGGAACTATATTTTTTATCAAACGTCTACCTACAGGACTAGTGCCTTTTGAAGATAATGGTCTTCTTTATATCTTTACTAACCTACCTCCAGGATCTTCATTAAAAAGAACGATAAATGTTGCCAACGAAATAAGTGATACCTTAGCCAAAACCAAAGAGGTAGAAGAGTGGATAAACGTCGCAGGGTTTGATTTGCAAACTTTTGGTTCTAAAAGCGATTCTTTGACTACTTTTATTCATCTAAAGGATTGGAAAGAAAGGAAGGGTAGAGAACATTCTTCATTTGCTTTGGAGCAGAGATTAAATCAACAATTTGCGAAAAACCGGGAGGCTTTAATCTTTGTAGTAAATCTACCTCCTATTAGAGGCATGAGTTTGGTAGGTGGTTTTGAAATGTATATCCAGGATAGGTCAGGAAGACCTCTTTCTGACCTTTATAAATATGTTCAAGAGATAGTGGCTAAAGCTAATCAAAGGCCTGAACTTACCGCAGTTAGAACTACTTTTGTTCCTAATGTTCCTACTTATAAGGTTACAGTTGACAGAGAAAAAGCTAAGGCCTATGAGGTAGATGTAGATGAAGTTTATCGTACTTTAAACATCGTGTTTGGTAAATACTATGTTAATGATTTTAACCTTTACGGTAGAATTTTTCATGTTAACTTAGGTGCAGAAGGTGAATATCGTGATGATTTAAGAGATTATAGTTATGTCTATGTTCGCTCAAAAAATGGAAACTTGATCCCTATCAGTAGTTTGATTAAAGTAGAGTTAATCCCAGATGCTCCTATTTTAGAAAAGTTTAACATGTTTGTAAGCGCTAAAGTTTTGGGAACCCCTAAGCCTGGATATACTTCAGGTGATGCTATCAAGGCTATTTCTGAGGTAGCCAAAGAAGTTTTACCTCCAGGATATACGATAGCCTGGGCAGGAACGTCTTATCAGGAGGTCAAGGTACAAACTAAGGGTAATTTAGCCCTTATATATGCCTTAATTTTTATTTATCTTATCTTGGTTGCGCTTTATGAAAGCTGGAGTGCTCCTCTTGCCGTCCTCTTAAGTACACCCTTTGCCCTTTTTGGGGCAGCCTTGGGATTAAATCTTTTTGGTTTACAGAATGACATATATTTCCAAGCAGGGCTTTTGGTTTTGATCGGACTTTCTGCCAAAAATGCTATTTTGATCGTTGAGTTTGCAGAAGAAAGATTAAAACGTGGTATGGGGTTGGTTGAAGCAACGATAGAGGCCGCTTATCTCAGGTATAGACCGATTATGATGACCTCGTTTGCTTTTATTGCCGGGGCTATACCTCTTATGTTTGCAAGTGGAGCCGGAGCTAACAGCAGAATGATCATCGGAACAACCGTGGTTATGGGAATGACCTTTGCAACGTTGTTTGGGGTTTTCTTTATACCTCTTTTTTATTACGTGGTGGTAAAATTAAGAGAGAGACTTTCTAAAATAACGGGAAGAAAATGAAAAAATCTAAACTAACGATTTTAGGTTTAAGCATGTTTTTGGTTTTTGGTTGCTCTTTAGCCCCAGAGCTTAAGAAGCCTGATCTACCTTTACCTCAGAGTATTAGGTTAGAAAATGGGACCGTTAGCTTAACAGATAACTGGTGGAAAAACTTTGATGATCCTTACTTAAACCAGCTGGTAGAAGAGGCCCTAAAAGCAAACGATGATCTTATGATCGCACAGTCGCGTGTGGAACAAGCCTTAGCTATGCTTGGCAACCTAAGGGCTCAGCTTTATCCTTATTTTGGTTATCAAGGTCAGGCTGAAAGAGGCAGGATTTCTGAATATACTGGTCCTCTTGGAGGCAAAACAGATTATTCCTTTTCTTTTTCTGGTTTGGTGTCTTATGAGATAGACCTTTGGGGTAAACTTAGAAATCAAGAAAAGGCAGGTCTTGCAAGGCTTTTATCTGCTAAAGCTAACCAAGAAGCTTTAAAAATCAGCCTGATTGCAAACGTAGTCTCTACCTATTTAAACCTAACTTCAACCACCTTGCAACTTAAAACCGCCGAAGATTACGCCGAAAAGCTTAGAGAAACTTACGAATATAGAAAAACTCAGTTTCAAAAAGGTTTGGTTAGCAAAATAGTTGTAGAACAGGCTAAGGCAGAGTATGAATCTGCCAAATTAACGGTAGAAACTTTGAAAAATCAAAGAGAAGTCCTGAAAACTGTTTTGTCCGTCCTTTTAGGAAGAAGTCCTAAGGAGATTTTTGAAAAAAATTTTTTGGTAAGGCAGGATTTACCTCAGCCTTTAAAACCTCCCTCAGTTTTACCTTCTGAAGTTTTGGTTCGCAGGCCTGATATCATCGCGGCAGAAGAGACCCTTAAAGCCGCTAACTTTGAGATAGGTGTAGCAAAATCAGCCTATTTTCCGAGTATTTCTTTAACAGGTGCTTTAGGGTATAAAAGTAATGAACTGTCAAACCTTATTACACATTCAGCCTCTTTTTGGAATCTGGGACTTTCTTTAGCAGGACCGATACTTGATTTTGGTAGAACTAAAAGCCAGGTAGAACTAAAAGAGGCTCAAAAGAGGGAGGCTTTGTATACCTATGTAAAAACCGTAAAAACTGCTTTTAAAGAAGTATATGATGCTTTGGTAGCCATAGAAACAACCGAGAAAAAGTTAGAAGCTCAAAAGGAGCGATTAGCCTCTTTAGAAAAGGTGCTTTCCCTTTCAGAAAAAAAGTTTGAACAAGGGTTGATTGATTATTTGGTGGTAATTGATGCTCAGAGAAACTATCTCAACGCTAAGCTTAACCTAATCCAACTACAAACAGACCTTCTTAATGCCTATGTTAATCTTTACAAAGCCCTTGGAGGCGGCTACTCTTATAAAGAAAACTTCAACTTTAATGGAAAATAAAGTTTACTTAAAAGAAGAAGATTTAGGCTTTCAACCTAAGTGGTCTGAGATTTTTAACAATTTAAACCCTATTTATGTAGAGATAGGTATAGGAAACGGAGAGTTTATCGTTCATTTAGCCAAAACTTACCCTCATTTTAACTTTGTTGGCACCGAGTTTTGCCGGGAGGTTTTAAGAAAGGCTTTAAAAAGGGCAGAAGGAGAAGGCCTTTCAAATTTAAGACTCTTACCGATGGAAGGGACCAAACTTCTTATTAAAGGGTTTACTTCAGAAAGTATCTTTGGACTTTATCTTAATTTTCCAGATCCTTGGGATAAACGTAAGAAAAGACGAAACAGGTTAGTTAATGAAGCGTTTGTATGGTTGCTTGCAGACCGGCTTAAAGAAGGTGGATTTTTTCGGATGGCAACAGACCATAGACCTTATCTTGAGGAGGTAGTAAAATTATTTACCACTAATGAGGCTTTTTCTCCTCTTTGGGAAGAGCTTATAAGAACTGAGATAGAAGATTTTTATCCTACCAAATATGCAAGAAAATGGCTTTCTCAAGGTCTACCTTTATATTTTACCGGTTTTAAAAAGATAAAAAGGGTTAGGTTGCCTGATTGGATAAAAGAGAAATATTCTTTATTAAGGTTAACGAAGGAGGACTATGTGCCCATAATAAGTGTGTTGAAGGTAAAACAATTGCCAGATTTTCGAACTTTGGTTAAAGCAATACCTAAGGACATTTTATACCAAAGCGAAGGGGATTTAATAAAGGTTTTAGATGTTTATACCAAAGAAGATGGGTTACTTATAGACCTCATAGTGTTAGAAAAGAGTCTGCAACAACGGTTTTTTGTAGCTGTAAATCCTTATGAAACCAGAGGGATTATTATTTCTGTTCATAGTTCAGACCATCCTGACCCAACAGATGGGGTTCATCTTGCTATCTCTTTGATAACTCACAAAATCTGGTCTTTTTTATCTGAGTCTGAGCTAATAAAAACTACCTGTAAAACTAAACTTTTTAACCTAAGCAAAACTTTAGTATAGCCTTACAAATTAATTTTATGAGTACGCTCTATCAAACAAATGCGTTAATGGAGTAAGATTAAAGCTATCCTTTATTTTTCTTCTCACTAAAAATGGAATAGCCACCGAATTTAGAGGTTTTCCCCTGTTCGTTTATAATTGCAGATATTTTAAGCAACTCAGACCACTTACCAATCACCAGATTATTTTTAAATAAGGAAGATTTCTACATTCAGTAGAAGCAGACAAACTATACTTTCCGTTTTTATTCAAACGCGTCGCAATCCCTTTTGAAGTAGGGCAGGTTTCTACCAAAAAAGGAGGGGGTTGGTATGAAAGAGGTAGTGAGTCGCAATCCCTTTTGAAGTAGGGCAGGTTTCTACAGAAGCAGCAAGGCATTGGGTCGAAAAAACAAAAATAGCATGTCGCAATCCCTTTTGAAGTAGGGCAGGTTTCTACTGCAATCTACTGCCCAATAAATAACTGTTATATTGATAGTCGCAATCCCTTTTGAAGTAGGGCAGGTTTCTACTTTTATTTGTTGGAAGAAAAAGAAGAAAAATATGACGTCAAGTCGCAATCCCTTTTGAAGTAGGGCAGGTTTCTACAAAGATTGCCCGGGTATCGGGCTTGGGTGGAGATAATGACGAAATGTCGCAATCCCTTTTGAAGTAGGGCAGGTTTCTACATAAGAAATCATCATAAGGATTTTGAGTTTCATGTCGCAATCCCTTTTGAAGTAGGGCAGGTTTCTACCCAAAGAAAAGCGCTTTCCCTTTTGCTCTGGATTTTGTCGCAATCCCTTTTGAAGTAGGGCAGGTTTCTACAAATTCTTGAAAAGTTTAAGGAAGTATTTGGATTTGAACGTCGCAATCCCTTTTGAAGTAGGGCAGGTTTCTACAGTTATGAAAGCGCTAGGTATTACTCGTCTAAAAACAGATTTGTCGCAATCCCTTTTGAAGTAGGGCAGGTTTCTACTTAGAATGGCGCGGCTCTTACTGGATTAGAAAAAAAGGTCGCAATCCCTTTTGAAGTAGGGCAGGTTTCTACGAAGCAATGCGGAAAATATTAGAGAGGAAAACAGGAGTCGCAATCCCTTTTGAAGTAGGGCAGGTTTCTACGAATTATATGAAAGCGGTAGTTGATTTGGTTGGTGTTATGTGTCGCAATCCCTTTTGAAGTAGG
>NZ_JASUTP010000031.1:0-17091 GCF_030445475.1 Thermodesulfobacterium sp.
TTTGATACCCTCTTTTGATTCAATTTTTGAGATTTCACTTAAAACTTTTTCTAAATCTAAGTCTAAGTTCCTCATTTTAAAAACCTCCTGGTTAGTTTAGTTTTTCTAAATTCTATGTTATCATTAATTTAAAAATAAAATTTTTATTATGCCTCTAAAATATTTTATTAAGCCACACAATTTATATTCTACTCCCAAAAGTAACTAAGGAATATGATTTTTAAAGTCTGCAAATTACAGGAAAATTTTTGATTTTATTCTCTATCAGCAAATTTACAGACCTCGTAGTTAGTTGACTTTTTTAAGTTTGATGTTATCGTTATAATTAAAATTATATTCTAATCCTAAAATTCCTTCACAGGAGGAAAACCATGTTTGAAAGGAAAATAAACATCTATGAGGTGTTTGAGGTTAAGGGTAGAGGAATCTGTTATTTTGGGGTAGGTGCTCTAAAGAAGATGAAAGACATCGCAAAGGAACTTGCAAGCCAAGACATTAAGCGAGTGCTTGTAGTCACGGGTAAAAGCGCCTATAGAACTTGCGGGGCCTGGGACGTGGTGGTGAAGTGCTTTAACGAGACAGGAATAGAATATATCCATTACGACGGAATTACTCCCAATCCCACAGTGCAAGAGATAGACCAGGCAGTGAAGCTTGGGCTTGAGTTTGGGGCTCAAGCTGTTCTCGGGATCGGCGGAGGTAGTCCAATTGATTCCGCCAAGGCGGTAGCGGTACTCCTTGAGCATCCTGGAGTGTCAGCGGAGAAACTTTTCACCGGTGAATTCATGCCGGAGCGGGCAAAGCCCATCCTTGCCATCAACACCACGCACGGAACAGGCACAGAAGTCGACCGTTATGCAGTGGCCTCAATAGTTGAAAAAGGCTACAAGCCTGGTATAGGGTTTAATTTCACTTATCCCCTTTACTCCATTGATGACCCAACGCTCACAACCTCTCTATCTTACGAGCAGACCCTCTACACCACCGTTGATGCTCTCAATCACGTAATTGAGGCTTCCACTTCACAGCTTCGCAACCCATACACCGTTCTTCTTGCCAAGGAGACTGTGAGGATCATCGCTCACTATCTACCTCAAGCCTTAATCAAGCCTGATGACCTAAACGCCCGTTACTGGTTGCTCTATGCGTCAATGCTTGCTGGGATAGCTATTGACACAAGCATGACGCATCTCACTCACGTGCTTGAACACCCTCTAAGCGCGCTGAAACCAGAACTTGCTCATGGCCACGGACTTGGAATTCTCCTTCCTTCAGTGCTGTTGGAAATCTATCCTGCTATGCCTGAGATCCTTGCGGAAGTCTTAAGTCCCATCGTCCCTGACCTTCTTGGCATCCCTGGAGAGAATGAAGAAGTGGCCTTTGCCGTTGAAGGATGGTTAAGAAACCTCGGTCTCAGGGAAAGGCTTTCAGAAGTTGGTTTTTATGAGGAGGATGTAGAGAAGCTGACTGAACTTGCCATGTCTACTCCACTTTTGAGTCAGGGCTTGTTAAACGCTCCCGTAAAGGTTAATGAGGACCTTATAAGAAATATCTATCTTAACTCGCTCTAAGGAGAGAAATTAAAAAGCCTTGAAGAATTGGATCCCCCCACCTGACCCAATCTTCTTTACTCCTGGTGGGGGTTGGTACAACTCCAAGTCCCCCTTGTCAAAGGAGCATTTAAAAATAAAGCCTCTTGTTCTGCAGGGGCATCATATGTTTATACACCTTATATTAAAATATAAATTAAAGAATAAAAAAGGGCTCCTCTAAAAGATAGATAGAATGTGTAATTTAGCATTAACCTCAAGAATAGGTATTTTCAGAGATTTAATACCTTAGGTGTCAGTCAAACCAAAATCTTGCCGAATTTATACAGTCTTTGAAGTCTCTAAACCTTTCAGAAAATGAGAAAAAAGAAATAAGATTATGTTATTCTTCTGATGAGACTAACGTTATAGCTATACTGAAAACCCTCAGACCTATCTCCTATTTTCTCTCTTTGTTAGAACATCAGGTATATTTTGAAATATTGAAGAACAATCGCTTAACGATTTACTTTCAACCTATCGTTGACCTTAAAAACCGAAAGATTTATGGGTTTGAATGTCTAACAAGGGGGGGTTAAGGGAAACGGTGAGATTTTAAGCCCAGGATATCTCTTTGAAGCTGCTCGGGTTACAGATACTCTTTTTTACCTTGATAGAAGTTGTAGAGAAACAGCCATCAAATTAGCAGCTGTAAAAGGGCTTAAAAACTACAAGGTTTTTATAAACTTTCTTCCTACAGTTATCTATGACCCTCAATTTTGTTTGCAAAGTACCATCAAATGGGCCTATCAACTCGAGTGGATCCCAGATAACCTTGTTTTTGAGGTAGTTGAAACTGAGAAAATAACAGACCTTTCTCACCTAAGAAACATACTTGATTACTACCGAAAAAATGGATTTCAGGTAGCCCTTGACGATGTAGGCACAGGTTATAGCTCGCTTGATGCTCTTATTAATCTGTATCCAAATTACATAAAAATAAGTCGAGAACTAATCAGGGAAATACATCTAAACCCTATCAAAAGAGACCTCATTAAGGCCTTGGTTGAGGTAGCCACAGCTCATAACATCTTAGTGCTTGCTGAAGGTGTTGAAACCTTAGAAGAAGCAAAAAGCTTATATAATTTAGGTATCTATCTTATGCAGGGATTTTTGTTTGCTAAACCCAATCCAGAACCAATATATGAATTACCTATGTTAAAAAACTTCACACTTTAACAAATCTTATTTCTAAAAAATAAAATTAAGACTTGAATTTTTTATGGAATCTGATAACTTTATCTAAACTTTTAAAAGTTAACTTAGGTTTACATAATTTATGCCATCCATTTCAGAGCTATTTTTTTTATTTAAAAAATTTTGTGTATTTTTCTTTCGTCCCTCAAGTTTAATTTTTTTGTTCTTATTAACTGTAAGTATATATGTTATTCTTGGTAAAAGGAGAGGAAGAAGAAGATTTTTTCTTTTTGTAGCAGTTGCCTTATACTATCTTTCAACTACTCCATTTTTACCTTACTTTCTTTTAAAACAGTTAGAAAAAAACTATCCTGTACCTTCTCAACAAGAAATAACAAAGGCTGAGAAGATAATAGTTTTAACAGGAAGGATTTACGGTCAAAAAGACCTTTCTTTAGAAGAAAGGTTTAGTAAAGAGACTTTAGTTAGATTTTTTAAAGCTTTAGAGTTAAAAAAACTTTATCCTGAAAAAAAAGTTATAATTGTTGGAGGGTCATACGAAACCCCTGACTCTAAGGGAGCTTCTTATCTCAAAGAATTTGCTAACAAATTAGGTTATCAGGTAGAGGCTGTGGATATCCCTTTAGATACAGAAACCAGCGTGAAAGCTATTAAAAATTTACTCCATTCTCCAGAAGAGAAGTTTCTTTTGTTAACTTCTGCCTATCACCTTCCAAGAACTATGCTACTTTTTAAAAAAGAAGGATTATTTCCTATTCCTTATCCTACAAACTATAACCATAAACTTTGTAAGCCCGAACTCTCTGTTACTACCTTTTTCCCAAACGACCTTTATCTTAACCTGACCAATCTGGCATTTCATGAATATCTCGGTCTACTCTTTTATAAACTTAAGTACATATTCTTTTAAAATTGAGGTAAAAATGGAGAAACTAAAAGAAAAAGTCTTAACGATAGGAGAAAGTTCAAGAAAGACTCAAGAAGAGTTTTTAAGGACTGAAGCTACTAAGATTGTTGAAGTGGTGCTGTTAGCTAAGGAGGTAATCCTTCAAGGTGGGAAAATTTTAATTTTTGGTAACGGAGGAAGTGCAGCTGATGCACAGCATTTAGCAGCAGAATTAGTAAACAGGTTTAAAAAAGAAAGAAGACCTCTTCCAGCAATCGCCCTCACCACCGATACGTCAATCCTTACCGCCGTTTCTAACGATTATGACTTCTCTCAGGTGTTTGTAAAACAAATTTTAGCCTTAGGAAAAAAAGGAGATTTAGCTTTAGGAATTAGCACCAGCGGGAATTCTCCCAATGTTATAGAAGGCTTAAAGGTTGCTAAGGAGCTGGGACTTTATACCGTGGGGTTAACCGGAGGCACTGGAGGTAAGATGAAGGCTTTTTGTGATCATCTGATAGTTGTACCAAGCAAAGAGACCCCTCGTATCCAGGAAGGTCACTTGCTTTTCCTTCATCTTTTTTCTGAATTGCTCGAAGATCTTCTTTTTCCTAAATAACCATGCTTTTAGCTATAGAAACCTCTTGTGATGAAACAGGGGTGGCTCTTTTTTCCGAAGATGGAAAACTTATTTCTCACCTCCTCTACTCTCAAGTAGCTATTCATTCTCCTTTTGGCGGGATTGTACCAGAAATTGCCTCAAGAAAACAACTTGAGGTGCTTTATCCTCTTATTAAAGAACTTTTAAAACAGAATAATATCGAAATTTCACAACTCAAAGCTGTGGCAGCTACTTTTGGGCCAGGATTGATAGGTTCTCTTTTGGTAGGTGTGTCCTTGGCTAAAGCGATTAGTTTTGCCCTTAAAATACCTCTTATCGCGGTAGACCATCTCCAGGCCCACCTTTTAGCAGTATTTTTAGAAAAGGAAATAGAGTTTCCTTTTATAGGATTACTTGTGTCTGGAGGACATACAGCCCTCTTTTTAATAAATTCTTTTTTTGAATTTTATGTCATCGGACATACTAAAGATGACGCAGCAGGAGAGGCTTTTGATAAAGTAGCCAAACTCTTAGGATTACCTTATCCCGGAGGGCCGATAATAAGTCAACTGGCTGAAAAAGGAGATCCTAAGGCTATAAATTTACCAAGACCTTTATTAGAAGATAAATCTTTAGATTTTAGCTTTTCTGGGCTTAAAACAGCTGTGTTAAACTACATAAAAAATCATTCTTACAGGGTTGAAGACCTTTGTGCCGGGTTTGAAGAGGCTGTATGTGATGTGTTAGTTTATAAAACCTTTAGAGCCGTCGACCTTTTTAAAGTGCCAAGAGTGGTAGTAGCAGGTGGGGTAGCTGCTAACAAAAGATTGAGGCAAAGGTTTAGAGAAAAGGCCTTTAATACTGGAGTTGAGATCTATTTTCCCTCCTTAGAATTTTGTACAGACAACGCAGCCATGGTAGGTCTGCTAGGTTATAAACAATGGCAAGAAAAAAAATATGCAGACCTAAATACAGAAGCTTATGCTAGGGCTGTTTTTAAAAAACTTTCTATTCCTTAACCTCTTCTTTTATCCCTAACTCTTTTATCTTCTTTTGAAGATAAGCACGCTCTATTCCTATCTCTCTTGCGGTATGAGAAATGTTTCCTCCATACTCTAAAAGCTTTCTTTTAATAAACTCTTTTTCAAAAAGTTGTTTAGCAGACTTAAAATCTTTTTCTCTAAACCAAGGTTGGTCTTGAGAAGAAAAATAATCCTTTCTTTTTAAAAGACTTTTAAAATCTTCAGGAAGGTCTTCATAACCTATCTCTCTTTTGTTTGAAAGAATGACCAACCTTTCTATAAAATTTTTTAACTCTCTTACGTTTCCTGGCCAATGATATTCCATCAAAGCAGAAAGGGCATCCGGTTTAAGATATTTTCTCCCTGAGGCTGTTTTATAACTCATCTCTTCTAAAAATTCTTCTACCAAAACAGGTATATCTTCTTTTCTTTCTCTTAACGGAGGTATATAAATAGGAAAGGCATTAAGGCGGTAATAAAGGTCTTCTCTAAAAGAACCTTTTTTTATACACTCTCTTAAATCTTTATTAGTTGCTGCAATAATCCTTACATCGACCTCTATAGAACGTGTTCCTCCAAGCCTTTCAAACTTTTTCTCTTGTAAAACCCTTAAAATTTTGGCCTGAGAAGGGAGGCTCATATCTCCTATTTCGTCAAGAAAAAGGGTTCCACGATTAGCAAGCTCTAATTTTCCTGCCTTTGAGGTAAAGGCACCGGTAAAAGCCCCTCTTTCATATCCAAAAAGTTCGGCTTCTATAAGAGTATCAGGTATAGCAGCACAATTGACCTCTACAAAGGGTTCTTTAGCTCGATTAGAATAAAAATGAATAAGTTTAGCCACTACCTCCTTTCCAACTCCTGATTCTCCTAAAATAAGGACAGTAGTATCAGTTGGGGCTACTTTATAGATAATCTCTCTTAGGGATTCAATCGCAGAAGAAACCCCTGTTAATTTAACCTCGCCAAGAAGCTTTTCTCTTAATCTTTTGTTTTCTTCTTCTAAGGAACTAACCTTTAATGCATTCTCTAAAGTAACAATTATTCTTTCGTAAGACAGAGGTTTTTCTATAAAATCAAAAGCTCCCATCTTAATAGCTTTAACCGCTGTCTCTATGGTACCATGACCTGAAATAACAATAACCGGTAAATACGGATACAATTTTTTGATAGTAGCTAAAATCTCAAGTCCGTCTGCATCCTTCAGCCAAAGGTCTAAAAAAACCGCATCTGGAGGCCTAAGATTTATTTCTTTTAGAAAATCTTTAGCATAGAGAAAAGTCTTAACTTTATAGTTCTCATCTTTAAGAATGTCTTCTAAAACTTCTAAAATTCCTATTTCATCATCAACTATCCAAATCTCTTTCATATTTTATTAAAATATGACTTTGTTTCAGAAAATGTCAAGAAAATCTTAACTTAAATAGGTATCAAGGAACATCATGGTAAGGAATCCTAAGCCAAACCCCAAGGAAGAATAATCTGTGTTTGCAGCCTTTTGAGCCTCAGGAAGAAGCTCCTCTATGGTTACAAACATCATAGCACCAGCGGCAAAACTTAAAGAATAAGGCAAAAAATAAAACGAGTAAGATACCACCCCAAAGCCTATCAAAGCAAAAATCGGTTCAACCACGGCTGAAAGAAAACTCAAAGTAAAAGCCTTAGGCTTAGACATGCCACTTAATTTAAGGGTTAAACCTAAGGCTAATCCTTCTGGTATATTCTGTATCCCTATACCTAAAGCCAAGTTTATGGCCTCTTGGATAAGATATCCCTCTTGGTTTATACTACCAAAAGCAACCCCGACAGCCAACCCCTCAGGGATATTATGCAAAGTAATGGCTAAAAAGACCAAAGCACTAACGTTTAAAGAAACCTTAAAACCTTCTGTTTCCTCCTTAGAACTAAAAAGATGTAGGTGAGGAACCATCAAATCAAGTAACCTTAAAAATAAAACTCCTAAAACAAATCCTATACCTACCGAAACGAAAGAAGGGAGAGTTAAATTTTTAGCCATCTCTAAAGCAGGAGTTAACAAAGACCAAAAGCTTGCTGCTATCATTACCCCAGCTGAAAAACCTAAGGATACAGAGAAAAACTTAGGGTTTGGTCGTTTTAACAAAAAAACTCCTAAACTTCCGATGCCTGTAGCAAACCAAGTAAACATCCCTGCTAAAAGTACGTAAAACATGTCAATAACCTTACCTCTGAGGATGGTTTTTATAAGACGGAGCAGGTTTTTGGGGTAAATACTCTATCTTCGGGTTAAACACCGCGTTAAAGATACTTTTTTTAATTCTTGGATCAAGAGAGTAAACATGCTCCTTAAGCCATTGCTCTAAAAACTTTCTCTTGGTTTTATCAGAAAAAGGGCAAGGGTTCTCTAAAATCTCCCAACCTTGGGCTTTTACAAATCTTGAGAGCATATCTTTTTCTACAAAAATAAGAGGCCTTATAAGATAAACCTTTCCTTTAAACATCTCCTGAACAGGCAAAATGGTAGAAAGTTCTCCGTGATAAAAAAGGTTGATAAAAAAAGTTGTCAAAAGGTCATCTTTATGATGCCCAAAGGCTATCTTGTTTGCCTTCCAGGTTTCAGCTAACTTAAAAAGATGTTTTCTTCTATGCCAAGAACAAACAAAGCAAGGAGAGGTAATCTTTTTTTCCGCAACCTCTAAAGCCTGCTCCCCACAGTTAGTTTTTTCTACAAAAAATTCTATATCTAAACCCTGACAAAATCCTTCAAGCCACTTAACTCCCCTGTTATAAACTTCTTTATCACAGGGAAATCCCATGTCTAAATGCACACCTATCAACCTGTAGTCTGCTCTTAACTTTTTTCTCCATTCACTTAAAAAATAAGCCAAAGCTAAACTATCTTCTCCCCCAGACATAGCCACTATGATTACATCCTCAGAGGATAACATTTGATATCCAAAAATAGCCCTCCCTACCAACCGTTTTATCTTGTTATAAAGGCTCATATCAAGTCTTTATAATATTAAAAAGGGATTTTTATCTCTGGGTTTAAAAGATTTTCAGGGTCAAATACCTTTTTAAGACCTCTCATAAGTTCTAACTGAAGAGGGGTTAGTTCCCATGCTACAAATGAGCGTTTTACATAGCCTATGCCATGTTCACCAGAAAGGGTTCCTTTCAGGTTTAAAACCTCTTTTAAAATAGCCTTCCTTAAGGACTTAGCCTCTTCTTCCTTTTCTGAAGAAAAAAGAAGATTTACATGAAAATTTCCGTCCCCAGCATGACCAAAACAGCATACATAGATCCCCTTTTCTTCTTCTAACTTCCTGATCTTCTTTAAAAACTCTTTCATGTTTCGTCTTGGTAAAACCACATCATCTGAAATCTTTCTTTCCCCTAACACCCTTATCGAAGGAGAAACCGCTCTTCTTATCTCCCAGAGGGATTCTATTTTTTCTTCTGTATCAGCTTTATGGTAAAAAATTCCTTTCATTTGATATAACTCCTCTACCTTTTTCAGCTCTTTCTTAACCGACTCTACCGTTCCGTCTAGCTCTAAGAAGAGAAGAGACTTTACCTTTTTGTCATGTAGTTCTATTTGTTTGTTTTTTGATAAAGCTAAAAGAGTGGTCTTGTCTATAAATTCTGCAGAAGCAGGAGTGATAAGGGCTTTCAAAAGCTCTGAGATGATTTCTAACGGTTCTTCTTCTTTCTCATGGTACGATAACAAAAGGACCCTTGTTTCTGGTAAAGGCACAACCTTTAAGACTATCTCAGTAAAAACCCCTAAGGTACCTTCAGACCCCACAAAAAGAGGGGTAAGATTATAACCAACTACTCCCTTAAGGGTCAATGGACCTGTCCAGAATATCTTCCCTCCTGGCAATCCTACTTCTAAAGCTAACACATAGTCTTTAGTTGTTCCATACTTAAGACCTCTTGGGCCTCCTGCCCCTGTGGCTACATTTCCTCCTATCGTAGAGTAATTATAACTTGCCGGGTCAGGGGGATAAAAAAGGCCAAACTTTTTTAGATAGTTTTTAAGTTCTCCATTAAGTACACCAGGTTGAACCACAACTATCCTTTCTTCTAAGTTTAGTTCTAAAATTCGGTTCATACGCTCAAAAGACAAAATAAGACCCTGTGTATGAGAAACCGCACTACCTGTGGTTGCAGTCCCAGCACCTCTTGGTACCAAAGGTATTTTATATTCTGCGATAAGTTTTAAAACATCTACTACCTCTTCTTTTCTTTCAGGAAAAACTACCGCTAAAGGTACCCCGATAGCCGCAGAAGAATCAAACGAATAAGCTATAAGGTCTTTTGGTTGAGTAAAAACCTTATTCTCTCCTAAAATATCTTTCAGTCTCGAAAGAAATTTAGAGAAAGATTTCATCTGAGGTTTCAAATTCGGTATCTAAATTCTTATCGTTCAACTCTAAGCTAATTTCTTTTACTAGATAATCGAGTTTTGTTCTTAATGTAACATCCTTCTGTATTTTTTGCTCAAAGGTTTTAAGATTATAGATGATCGTAGAGTGTTGTTTTTTAAAAATCTGCGAAATGTCTTTTAGAGGCTTTTTAAGAACATTTCTAAGAAGATAAATAACTACCTGACGTGAAAGGGAAAGATCTTTTCTTCTGGAAGAGGAAAAAAGGTCTTCTTTAGGTATACCAAAAAATCTACAGGTAGTTTCTATGATAAAATCCACTGAATCAGAACTATCCTTCAAACCTATTTCCTCGATAAGTTCTTTGGCTAAGGTTAAAGAAACAGGTTCTTTTAATAAAGAAGCCCTAGCAATAAGCCCTAAAACTACACTTTCTATCTGCCTCACGTCCCCCCTTACTTTTCTTGCTAAATATTCTATTACTTCGTACCCTAAGTTATATCCTAATTTTTTAGCTTTATGTTTTATAATCTTTTTGCGGGTTTGAAAATCTGGTGCGTTAAGTTTAATGATTAGCGAAGAATTTAACCTTGACCTAAGAGAACTTTCTATACTGTTTAGTTCCTGTGGCATCTTGTGGGAAGTAAAGATTACAGTCTTTCCCTGGTCTAAAAGATAGTCTAAAAGAAAAGCAAGTTCATTCTGAGTATACTCTTTCCCCGCAAAGAAATGGATACCCTCTAACAACAAAACCTCACAATACTCTTTAAAGTGTTCTTTAAAAGTTTCTATCATCCCAGATTTAAGATACTTTATCATATAGTTTAAAAAATCTTGGGCAGTAAGATAGTATACTCGATTAAACCCTCGACTAAAGAGACTATTTCCTACTGCTTGGGTAAGATGAGTTTTACCTAAACCAAAGTTCCCATAAAGATAAATCAAATATCCCTTCGGCCTTTCTTCTGCTACTTGATAGCAAATATTATAAGCAAATTCATTACATTTCCCTACCACAAAATCCTCAAAGGTATATTTAGGACTGAGTTTTCTTCCTATCAGACTTACAGGATTATAAGGTATGATTAACTGCTCTGCCTTAGGGATTTCACGTACTACAAATCCATATCCTGTCAACCCATATTCTGCTGTTACCTGGTTTAATAAGGTTGAATAGTTTTCCTCTATCCAGTTTTTAGTAAACTCGTTTGGAACCTCCAGAATAAGCTTCCCATCAACCACCTCTCCGTTAGTAGCCTCAAACCATACCTTAAATATAGGCTCTGGTAACAACTCCTTTATCTTCCCTTTAACTAAAGACCAGCTAACAGACATAATACCTCCCCATACTTCTTAAGTGAGTATCTTAAGTGACCAAAAAGATACTAAAGATTCTTAATTTTTAAGACCTCTATCCTGTATTATTTAATTTAAACAAAGTCCTTGAGATTTTCAAATTTTAGAAAAGATGGTTTAGGTCGGTTTTTATTTTTTATTTTAATTTTTCTTTTTAACGAAAAATCAAATAGTTATAAAAAAGCAACCAGTGAACTTTAGTAAGGATAAAGGATTTAAGGTTAAGTTTTTATTAAAAGCCAAGGGGATAGTTTTTAACATCTCTTTTTTTCTTTACCGTTTTCTGTTTTTTGTTTTTTTTCTTTTTTTTTAGTTTTTAACATAAAAGTAGAGGGTTAAAACAACATACAGTTAACTATATATTAAAACAAGCTATATATTGTAAATCACTCTTTTTAACAAGGGGTGGGTTTGTTTTATAGCAATCCTTTCTCTTTACAGGACATCTATTTAAAAAAACACATCTATTAGAAGTAGGAGGGTTAAGTTCTACTTCTATTTCGGGAATTACCTGAGAGGAAGCAAAGGGATCAAGATAAGACTGTATAAGAAGCTCGGTATACGGATGATGGTTAAGACGTTTCAAAAAACTTTTATGGCATAGCTCTACCAAAGTCCCGAAATATATTACCCCTATCCAGTCAGCAAGATAAAAAACCACAGGCAAGGAATGGCTTATTAAAAGATAGCTTAGTTGGTAACGTTCTTTTAAAGTTTTCATAAGTTCAAGGATTTGTGCTTGAATGGTTACGTCTAACGCAGAGGTTGGCTCATCAAGCACTAACAACTCAGGGTTAACCATCAAAGCCCTGGCTAAAGCTACTCTTTGACGCTGGCCTCCGCTTAACTCATGAGGATATTTTTCTAACACTGAATTATCAAGCCCTACCTGGTTTAAAAGCTCTTGAGCCTTACTTAATCCCTCTTTTTTATCAGGACTTACGTTAATGAGATAGGGTTCTAAAAGGGCTTCTTTTATCTTATAACGAGGATTTAAAGATGAATAAGGGTCTTGCAAAACAGCCTGAACCTTCGGCCTTAAGGCTTTATAGGTTTTTCTATCAAGATTTTTCAAAGAAATACCAAACCAAAAAACTTCTCCCTCGTCTGGGGTTTCAAGGCCTAAGACTATTTTTCCAAGGGTTGACTTACCACATCCACTTTCCCCTAAAATCCCTAACACCTCCCCTTTTTCTATCTTTAAACTCACCCCTCTTAAAGCCACTACTTTATAAGTTTTTAACCCCCCTAAAACCTTTACATGATAGGTCTTCCATATATTTTTAACTTCCAGTATAGGTTTATTCATACCTAAAACATCTCACCCAATGTTGAGGAACAACCTCTAACAATTGAGGATGATAAGTTTTACCTTTTTCACAGGGATTATCACAACGAAGCTGATAATAACAACCTTCGGGCTTTTTAGAAAGTTCTACCACCCCTCCTTTTAAATCTACCTTAAACTTCCCTTCTTTAGGATAGGAGTTTATTAAAGCCTGCGTATAGGGATGTAAAGGGGTTAAAAATAACCTTTCTACCGGTGCAAGTTCTACTATCTCTCCTGCATAAAAAACAGCAACTCTGTGGGCTATCCATCTTATAACCCCTAAATCATGAGAAATAAACACTATCGTTAGGCCTCTTTCCCTGTTTAGTCTTTTTAACAAGTTTAAAACCTGTATTTGCAGGGTTGGGTCGATGGCAGTAGTAGGTTCATCGGCTACCAAAATTTCAGGATCTCCGGCAAGGGCTATGGCTATCATTATCCTTTGTCTCAACCCTCCAGAAAGCTGATGGGGATAACTTTTTAATCGTATCTCTGGGTCTGAAATCCCAACTTCTTTTAAAAGATTTAACATCTTATCAAAACGTTCTTTCTTAGTAAGGTCAGGTCGATGAGCCTTTAAGACTTCTTCTAATTGTTCTTTGATAGATAAAACCGGGTTTAAGGAACTTAAAGGATCTTGTAAAATTATAGCGACTTTTTTACCTCGTATTTGACAAAGTTCTTTCTCTTTTAAAGAATAGATAGGAATTCCATCTATCCAAACTTCGCCTGAATAGTAAGAAATTCCGGGAGGAAAAAGTCTAAGGAGAGAAAACCCTGTTAAGGTTTTCCCACATCCACTTTCTCCTAAAACTCCAAGGACCTCACCTTTTTTGACCTCAAAACTTACCTTTTCTACTAAAGGAACGCGCTTATAGGTTAACCCTAAGGTAAGGTCCTTTACTACTAAAAAAGGATTCACCCTCTAAGTCTCCAGAGAAACCTCTCTGGTAAAACCTATCTTCAACCTCCAGAACAAGCTTTTATCTCAGCAGCCATGATTTCATAGGGAGTAGCTGGTCTTGCCTCTAACACTTTAAGAGTAATCACCACATTTTTACCTGCGGCAGGATGGTTGAAATCTGCTTTTATTTTATCCCCGTTGACCTCAAGGACTTTAAACGAAATCCTTGCTCCATAAGGACTTACTTCATCATACCATTCCCCTACCTTTACTTTTTCCGGATGCTTAAGACTGCTCATCTCTACCTCTTTTATTAAATAAGGAAGATGTGGCCCATAAGCTGACTCAGGAGGAAGCACTATTTTAACTTCGTCTCCTTCTTTTTTACCTAAAATCGCCTCTTCTATAACCTTAGGAATAGGCTCCCTTCCTAAAATAAAAGAGGTTTCAAGCCCCTGAGAAAACCATTCTGGAGCTTTTTCCTCTTCAAGACCTAAACGATAGAAAATTTTAACATAAAAATCTTCTCTAATTTCTCCCATACTTTCCCCCAATAAATTTTAGTATTTTACTAAAAAATTTAACCATGCTTTAATAAAAATTCAAGCAGAGCCATATGAAACCACATCTTATTTTCTGCTTGATCCCAAACTACGGAATATTCACCTTCTAAAACTTCTTCTGTAATTTCTTCTCCTCGATGAGCTGGCAAGCAGTGTAACACGATAGCCTCTGGACTGGCAAGCTTTATAAGGTCTGCGTTAACTTGATAGGGTTGAAAAACTTTTTTTCTGGTTTGAGCCTCTTCGTCTTGCCCCATACTAATCCAAACATCAGTATTGATAACGGTAGCCCCTTTTACCGCTTCTTTGGGGTCGTGTAAGATTTCTATCTGTAAATTATACTTTTGTTTTAACTCTTCTATAAAATCCTTAGGTGGTTCATAGCCCTGAGGAGAAGCTACAGTGATTTTAAAACCAAGCACTGCGGCTGCTTCTATCCAGGAACAAGCCACGTTGTTTCCATCACCTATCCAAACCACCTTTTCTTTAGCAAGATCTCTGCCTTTTTCTATTACCGTTAAAATATCAGAAAGGGCTTGACAGGGATGATGAAGGTCAGAAAGCCCATTAATTACAGGAATGGTTGCATACTTGGCAAACTCTTCTATCGTCTGATGGCTATAAGTTCTTAAAACAATAGCGTCTAAATACCTGGAAAGAACCCTTGCGGTATCCTTGATGGGCTCTCCTCGAGCAAGCTGTAAGTCTCTTGAAGAAAGAAATAAACTATTTCCACCCAGTTTTATCATCGCTGATTCAAAAGAAAGACGCGTTCTGGTAGAGGGTTTTTCAAAAATCAACCCCAATATTTTACCTTTTAAAGAATCCTGAGGGTAGCCCTTGGTTTTAAACTCAAGAGCTCTTGATAATAAAATCCAAATCTCCTCTCTATCGAAGTCACAAACTCTTAAAAAATGTCTCCTCTTCATATTTTTTACCCCTTATGATAAACTATCAAAATTTTTCTACTAAAAACTATAGAATTTTTTAATTTTTAAACATATTTTTTTGATTTTGTAAAGTGTTTTTTCAAAAATTTTTACCTTTGAGGTAAAAGGTCTTTCTGCCATTAAATTTCTCCAGTTAAATGGTTTTTCAGATTTGTGATTTTTTTAACAAGACACTTTATTTTTTTTTATAATCATAGTAAATTATTTCAAATAAAATAGAATAATTAAAAACGAGGTGGGACATGGTTGAGATTAGATTGCATGGAAGAGGTGGGCAGGGGGCAGTTACCTCTGCTGAGCTTATCGCGGTTGCTGCCATCTCCCAGGGAGATTATGCCCAAGCCTTCCCAAGTTTTGGCCCTGAAAGAAGGGGAGCTCCTGTTCAAGCCTTCGCAAGAATCGACAAAAACCCTATCCGCTCAAGAGAAAAAATCTATGAACCTGACGTAATCCTCGTCCTTGACCCTACCCTACCCAAAATCGTTAACGTAACCCAAGGCCTTAAACCCTCTGGTATCGCCATCCTTAACTCCCATCTCCCTGAACCTGAACTCCGTAAACTCCTTCATAACTTCCAGGGTAAAATCGCTGTCGTTGATGCTACCAAAATCGCCATCGAAGAACTGGGACTACCCATCACCAACACCACCATGCTCGGTGCCTTCCTTAAAGCTACAGGTCTTGTCTCTCTTGATGCCATCGAACAAGCTATCACCGCACGCTTCGGTCGCTTAGCCGAAAAAAACATCAAAGCCCTCAAAAGGGCTATCGATGAAACCAAAATCTATTAAAAGGAGTTAAGCCATGCCAAAAGATCAGGGTCTTATGAGCTGGAAAGAACTTGCACCTGGTATGTATATCCTCGAACCAGGCAACTCTAAAAAATTTAAAACCGGTGACTGGAGAGCCTTTAGGCCTGTCCTTGACAAAGATAAATGCATCAAATGCGGTATGTGCTACATCCTCTGCCCTGACATCTGCTATCAACAAGACCAGGATGGCTTCTTCATCTGTAATCTTTTCTACTGCAAAGGCTGCGGCATCTGTGCCGCTAACTGCCCTAAAAAAGCCATTACTATGGTCTTAGAGGAGGAATAACATGACTAAAAAAGTCGCCAAAGAAGTCTCTGTTGCCGTGGCTGAGGCTGTCGCACAATGCAACGTAGACGTCATCTCAGCCTACCCCATTACCCCTCAAACCCACATCGTAGAACACCTCGCTGAACTTGTTAACAACGGTGAACTCGATGCCGAATACATCCCCGTTGAATCAGAACACGCTGCCATGAGTGCCTGCATCGGGGCTGCTGCAACAGGTGCCAGAACCTTTACTTCCACCTCTTCTCAAGGCCTGCTCCTCATGTATGAAAACCTCTTCATCGCATCTGGTCTACGCCTCCCTATCGTCATGGCTCTTGTCAACCGCTCAGTCTCAGCACCTATCAGCATCTGGAACGACCACTCTGATGTGATGTCCATGAGAGATGCTGGCTGGATCCATTTCTTCGCTGAAAACGGTCAAGAAGCCGTTGACCTCATCTACCATGCCTATAAAGTCGCCGAAAAAGCCCTGCTTCCTGTTGCCGTAAACATCGATGGATTCATCCTCTCCCATGTGGTCGAACCTGTCACCTTCTTAGACCAAAACTTACTCGATAAATACCTACCACCCCTTAAAATGAAATACAAACTTGACCCCAAAAACCCTATAACCATAGGTGCTATCGGTGTCCCTGAAATCTATACTGAAGCTAAAAAAGCTCAGGATGAGGCCCTTAAAGCCAGCTATAAAATAATCCTTCAAGCCTGGAAAGATTTCGAAAAACTTACCGGAAGAAGGTATCTCCCTGTTGAAACCTATCAGATGGAAGATGCTGAGGTAGCTATCGTCATCATGGGTAGCCTTGCTGAAAACGCCATGAATGCCGTTGATATCCTCAGGGCTAAAGGTAAAAAAGTAGGAGTGGTAAGAATCAGACTCTGGAGACCCTTCCCTACCAAAGACTTCCTCAAAGCCATCGGTAAAGTCAAAGCCCTTTGCGTGGTTGACAGGGCTGTCAGTCATGCCTCAACCGGTGGACCCGTAGGCATAGAAGTACGCTCTGCCCTATATCAGTCCAACAAAAGACCTCGTGTCCTTAACCTGATTGCTGGTCTTAGCGGCAGAGATGTTACCAAAGAAGACTTTGTTGAAATCTTCGAAAAAACCTTTGAAACCTTAAGTAAAAAACCAACCACACCATATGAAATCTACGGTGTAAAGGAGTAAGCCTATGAGACCAGAACTCAAAAACTTTAAAGGTTTTACCTTAAAAAACTTACCTGAATATGAAGGCTTTGCTCAGGGCCATAGAGCCTGCCAGGG
>NZ_JASUTP010000010.1:0-46932 GCF_030445475.1 Thermodesulfobacterium sp.
TCTAAAAGTCATGATTTTACCTCCAGTGGTAGTTTTACTTTATGATACCACTGGAGGTTTTTTATTTCATCTTTTTTTCGAATTGGAAATTAGGGTTGTTTTTTTAGGTTTTGGTCAACCCTATATACAAGCTCTTTTATCCAAACTTGGTTCTCTTTTCTCAAGCTAAAAACCTCAAAAGAAAAGTTCAAGCTGAGTCATCTTAGGTTGAGGTTTAAAGACAAAACTCTGAAGAGAATCTACCTTAGCCTTTTGGTCTATCATTTTACCGTTAATTGTTATAAAATATTTAGCCCTTTTTATTACCACGCCAAGTTTTTTTAAACTTTCTGGACTAAGGGAGGTATGTTTACGGTAATTAAGGATCCTTTTGGCAGAGGTTGGTCCTATACCTGGGACTCGAAGGAGTTCGTGGTAAGAGGCCTTCATGATATCTACCGGGAAGTAGTGTAAGTTTCTTAAAGCCCAGGCTAATTTCGGGTCATAACCTTCTTCAAGGTTGGGACTGTCAGGTGAAAGAAGCTCGTCAACAGTAAAACCATAAAACCTTATCAACCAGTCAGCCTGATAGAGCCTGTGCTCTCTAAGAAGTGGAGGGTTTGAGATCACTGGAAGACGACTATCTTGATTAACTGGAACATAGGCAGAATAGTAAACCCTTTTCAACTTGTATTTTTTATACAGCTGTTGACTTAAGGTGAGGATGATAAGGTCTGGTTCTGGGGAGGCACCGACAATAAGTTGAGTGCTTTGACCTCCCTTTGCATTATAACCAAAAGGCTCCTCTCTAAACTCATCAATTTTTTTAGATATTAATTCGATAGTCGATAATAACTCTTTCATGTTTTTTTCAGGGGCAAGCTTAACTAAAGACTTAGGGGTAGGTAGCTCTAAGTTAACACTAACTCTATCTGCCCATCTTATAGCTTCTAAAATCGTTGCCTCTGAAGCTCCTGGTAAAATCTTAAGGTGAATATACCCATCAAAACCATATTTACGGCGCAATATTTTAACGGTGTCTATCATTTTTTCTAAAGTATAGTCTGCACTTCTTATGATGCCAGAGCTTAAAAATAGACCTTCGATGTAGTTTCGACGATAGAATTGATAGGTGATATAAGCAAGTTCCTCAGGCGATAAAAACGTCCTTGGGTGATCATTGGACCTTCTGTTAACACAATAGGCACAATCGTTATGGCAATGGTTGGTTAGAAGTACTTTAAGTAAACTTATACAACGTCCGTCTGAGGTAAAGGTATGACAGATGCCAAACCTTGAGGCATTCCCTAAGAATGAAGCTTTGTTGTTTCTTGTAACTCCACTTGAGGCACAAGATACATCAAACTTTGCTCCTTGAGCAAGAAGTTCAAGACGCTCCCATACTTCCTTTTTTTTCTTAACCAAAGGTCCCATCATTTAATTATTTTGTCCTAATTTTTATTCTTGACAAGACCCAGTGTTGAAACATTAAATTTTTGGGGAATTTGATTGTATGATTTAAGCTCAGTTTTTTTTTGACTGATTTTAAAAGTTATATTATAATAAATAATAATTAAAGACTATTTTATGCTGAAGGGGGATTCATGACAAGGATAGCTCTTGGCAAAGAGTTGCAAATTTTAAAAAATTTAATAACTGATATGGCAAAAAACGTAGACGAAATGGTAAATGGCACAATTTTAGCTTTAAATAAATTAGACCCTACGTTAGCTGAAAGGGTAATTAAGGCAGATGACCAGATAGATTATTATGAACATATGGTATGTCAAACAGCTCTTGAGATTATAGCCTTACAACAGCCGGTAGCAAAAGACCTAAGGTTTGTTATCACTGCCATAGACATAGCTAAAAACTTAGAAAGGACTGCAGATCAATCGGTTAACATAGCCTACAGCGCCCAAAGTTTAGCCAAACAAGAAAATAAATCTTTCCCTGAGTGTAAAGTAGCTATAGAGGAAATGGCCAATGAAGCCTTAACGATGCTCCATTCAGCGATCAATGCCTTTGTCACTGAAAACACCCACAAAGCAAGGTCTGTAATAGAGTATGATGCTATAATAGACCGTTTACAACAAGATTTGATAGAGGATGTTAAAAACTGCATGAAGAAAAATCCTCAAAACATAGACCAAGGTGTGGAGTACATCAAGATAATAGAAAACATAGAAAGAATAGCTGATTTAGCAACTAACATAGCAGAAGGAGTAATCTTTGTTGTCGAAGGGAGGATAGTAAAACTTGAAAAAGAAAGTGTTTCTCTAATAACTCTTAAAAAAGAGATTTTAAAAGAGCTTCCGGTGTTTGAGCTCTTAAGAAAACATGCTCGGTTAGTTATAGAATGCGTTGAAAGACTTTCTCTTTCCTTAGAGGCTTATTTTCACCGTAATCAGCAAAGGCTTGAAGAAACAGCTCAGCATATCTTTGAAATAGAAAAAGAAGCTGATAAGCTTAAAATGAACATCAGAGGACATCTACCAAAAGGAATTATACTACCTGTAGAGAGATTTGAGCTTTTTCTATATCTAAAGGAACAGGACGCTATTGCTGATGTAGCTGAGGAGATATTAAACTGGCTTTCTTTTAAACATATTCCCTTATCTTTTGAGCTTTTTAAGCAAATAGAAGAATTACTTAACCAAAGTATTAAGCCTCTTGAGTTTTTAGAAGATATGATTTTATATTCCGCAGACTTTATTTTAACCAGAAATGAAGAAAGTAGAAATAGAGCAAAGGAGTTAATCAGAGAAATCAGATATGCTCAATATTTATCTGAAGAATATGGAAATAAGGTTAAAAAAGCTATTTTTAATCAAATAGAGGACCCTCTACATCTTTTCTATTTCTTAAAGCTCATAGATCTGATTTTAGGAATTTCGCATCATGCTGAAAACACCGCAGACCTTATGAGGGCAATGATAGCCAAATAGACCCACAAATAACCCTTATTTTATCAACCTTCCTATCCTGTCTAACCTTATTTTAAAATGCTCCGAATCCCAAGAAAAGTATATGATTAAAGCTCTACCCTTTAGATATTCTATCGGAACAAACCCCCAGAAACGACTATCATAACTTTGATCCCTGTTATCTCCTAATACAAAAATTTTCCCTGGCGGAACTTTTATTGGTCCTAAGTTGTCCCGAGGGCTAACCTCCCGAGGATAGACCTCAGGGTCGGTAAACTGAACATAAGGTTCATAAAGCAATTGCCCGTTAACATAAACTTTTTTATTTACTATCTGCACTGTATCCCCAGGAAGCCCTATAACTCTCTTTATAAAATCTAACTTTTTATCAAGAGGATAGGTAAAAACTACTACCTCTTGTCTTTTGGGTAACTCTCTAAAATACAAAAACCCATCTTTAATAGGATGTTTTATTCCAAAAGAAAGTTTGTTTACCAAAAGGTAATCTCCTATTAAAAGGGTTGGGATCATCGACCCTGAAGGGATTTTGTAAGCCTGAACCACAAAAGTTCTGATAAAGAGAGCTAAGATCAAAGCTATAACTAAACTTTTTATCCAGTCTAAAACCTTATTTTTGTTAGGTTCCATTATTTGACCCCTATGAAAATTTACATTTAGATTTTAAGTATAGCCAAAAATGCCTCTTGAGGAATTTCTACCTGACCTATAGATTTAAGTCTTTTTTTACCTTCTTTCTGTTTTTCTAAAAGTTTTTTCTTTCTGGTTACGTCTCCTCCATAACATTTAGCAAGCACATCTTTTCTAAGAGGTGGAATCCTTTCTCTGGCTATGATTTTACTGCCAATAGCAGCTTGAATTATTACCTCGAAAAGCTGTCTCGGGATGACCTCTTTTAACTTAGCAGCCAGTTCTCTTCCTCGATAATAAGCTTTATCCTTGTGGACTATCAAAGATAGGGCATCTACCGGTTGTTTGTTGATCAGAATATCCATCTTGACCAGATCTCCTGGTTTATAACCGATAAACTGGTAGTCTAAAGAGGCATAACCCTTAGAATAACTCTTAAGTTTATCATAAAAATCAAGTACTACCTCACTAAAAGGAATTTCGTAAACAAGTACACACCTTTCTGGTGTAATAAACTTAAGCTCTTTTTGAATACCTCTTTTTTCCTCACAAAGCTTTATCAGTTGCCCCAAAAATTCTTTGGGAGTATAGATTTCTGCCCTAATGTAAGGTTCAAGTACCTCCTCTATCAACACTGGATCAGGCCATTTAGCAGGGTTTTCAACTTCAACTTCTGTACCGTTTTTAAGTTTAATTTTATATTTAACTGAAGGAGAGGTAGAGATAAGGTTTAAGTTATATTCTCTTTCTAAACGTTCTTGGACGATTTCCATGTGTAAAAGACCCTGAAAACCACACCTAAAACCAAATCCTAAAGCTGCAGAGGTCTCCATCTCATAAGAAAAAGCTGGGTCGTTTAACCATAGTTTTTCTATAGCTTCTTTGAGGTCTTCAAAATCATCGCTATCAACCGGGAAAATACCTGCAAAAACCACAGGCTTTTGTTCTTTAAACCCTGGGAGGGGTTCGACCTGAGCCTGAGCCTCGGTAATGGTATCACCGATCTTAGCCTCTCTTACCTCTTTTATAGAGGCAGCAATAAACCCAACCTCTCCGGCTACCAGCATGTCTATTGACGTTGCCTCTGGAGCAAAAACCCCTACTTTGGTAACTTCATACACCTTACCAGTAGAGTAAAACCTTATTTTTTGCCCTGGATAGATTTTACCATCGACTACTTTGATTAAAACTACCACCCCAAGATATGGATCATACCAAGAATCAAAAACTAAAGCCCTAAGAGGTTTTTCTCTAAATCCCTTAGGAGGTGGTATTTTTTTAACTATTGCCTCTAGGACTTCCTTAATCCCTATTCCAAGTTTCGCACTAACTAGGATGGCCTCCTCTGCTGAAAGCCCTATCACCTCTTCTATTTCTTTTTTAGTTTTTTCTACGTCTGCTTGAGGAAGGTCTATTTTATTGATAACCGGTATAATTTCTAAATTATTTTCTAATGCTAAGTAAACATTAGCTAAAGTTTGAGCTTCTACTCCTTGAGAAGCATCTACCACAAGTAATGCTCCTTCACAAGCAGCAAGAGCTCTTGAAACCTCATAAGTAAAGTCTACATGCCCTGGGGTATCTATCAAGTTAAACTGGTAAACCTCTCCGTCTTCAGCCTGGTAGTATAGACGCACTGCTTGAGCTTTAATAGTAATTCCTCTTTCTCGTTCTAACTCCAGACGGTCTAAATACTGATCTCTCATTTCTCTAGATGAAACTGCACCTGTAAGTTCTAAGATCCTGTCAGCAAGCGTAGATTTACCGTGGTCGATATGAGCAATAATACTAAAATTCCTAATTTTTTCTTGGGGAATAATCTTTTGTTCTCTTTTCATAGCATTAAAAAAATAACAAAATTGTTAGAAAAAACAAGGTACCTATTCTCCTATTTTAGGAAGTTTACCTGCCTTTTTTGCAAGTTTAAAGGCATAATCAAAAATCCCTAAACTAAAACCTAAGTATCCCAAGTTAAGAAGATAAGATTTAACCACCCAGTCTACCCTCCACTTTCCTGCAATTAAAATTTCTCTCATGGTTTCAAATATATAAGAGGCAGGAACCAATTTAGCTAAATTTTGTAAAGGCCCTGGTAAAACTTCTACTGGATAAAATACCGCAGAAAACGGGAGAAACAATAAAGCTAAAGCCCAAGCAAGAATCTCTGCCTCTTGGCCAAAAAATAAAATAAAAGACATCGTAAGTAACCCTATACTCCAGGCAAACAGTAACAAGCCATACACCAAAAGAAAAAATTGTACCCCTGTTAACCAAAACTTAAAATGAAAAACCATCCCTGCTATAGCTACCATAAGAAAAGAAGCAATAGCTGCCTTAAAGATGCTGTAAACAATAAGCCCGGCTAAATATTCATAAACCTTTAAAGGAGAAACAAAAATGTATACTAAATTTCTCGACCATATGTCCTCTAAAAAACCTACAGCTAGTCCCTGCTGGGCCCGTATTAAAATATTCCAAAAAATCAAAGCCCCTATAAACTGAAAAGTCCAAAAATTATGAGAATAAGTCTCTTTTTGGAGATAGAGGGTGATGAAACCCCAAAGTAACAAATCTACTGTTGGCCAATATAAAAGATCTATCCATCGGCTTGGACTATGTTTTAAAAGAAAAAAATGTCTTAAAATTACTCCGTAAACCCTACGAACGTTAAAAACTTGTTTCATCGAACACCTTAAAATATAGCTCCTCCAAAGATTTAACCTGAAAAGATTCAAATAAAGATTTTAACTCACCAAAACCAATTACCTTTCCCTGTTTTAGAAGAAGAATTTTGTTAGCTATCCTTTCTAACTCCCCTAACTGATGAGAAGTAAGAACGATGGTAGTTTTTCTTGAATTTACCTCTTCTTTTAATATGTTAGAAACATATTTTACATACTCAGGATCAAGACCAGCAGTAGGTTCATCTAAAAACACTATCTCTGGGCGATGCAGAAAAGCCCTAACCAAGTTTAAACGCATCATTTCTCCTGAGGATAGATAACGAGTTAATACTTTCTTTTTATGATAAAGTTGAAATAATTCCAACAATTCATCTATTCTCTGATTCAAAGAAGGGACTTCATAGAAATGACCAAAAACTTTCAAATTTTCTTCTACGGTAAGAGAATAAGGCAAATTAAGATATTGGGAAGCAAAACCAAGCTTACTAAGTATTTCTGTTTTGTACTTTCTAAAATCTTTACCAAAATAAAACACCTGACCAGAAGTAGGAAGGACTATATCTAACAAAAGATAAAGCAATGTAGTTTTACCCGCTCCGTTAGGACCTATTATCCCTAAAATATCTCCCCTTTCAAGTTCAAAAGATACATCTTCAAGCACCTTTTTAGAACCATAAACCTTAGAAAGAGAGATTGTCTTGATAACTTGAATCATAATAAAAAAATCCCCTAATCACAAGGTTGATTAGGGGTTATTTGAATATCTTAAAGATTTTAAGATGGTTTAATTGGGAGGTTAAGATATTTTAGCCTTTTCTAGTCTTGCTAAGGCTTCATCTAAAGTCATAATACCCTTAGCCACAGCATAAGCTACGTAAGAATAAACTCTAGGATCATATCCCTCTGGACGAGGAAAAAGACCTTTTGCACGAAGTTTAGCTAACTTTTCTCTTCTCCTTCTCCTTCTTTCGATTTCTCTCTGTCTTTCTATTTTTTTATGTCTTGCCATTAGCCCCTCCAATCAACGTATTAAAGGTTTGTAAAAATATATAATTTTTTATCTTTTTGTCAAGTCTGATATTTAAATGTAAGTTCAAAATTAAAATGTCACATATTATTCTAGCTAGAGTTTAAATCAGTCAGAAAGAGGAGAAGTTGTAAACAAAAACACTACCCTTAAGGATGCTGCCAAAATACTCGGCATCTCATCCTGTCAGGCTATTCGTCTAAAGAAAAATTTCTCTACCCAAGGCTTAAAAGGTCTCTTGAGAAAAAAAACTCTACCCATCCTCCTAACCTCAAACTCTCCCCAGACCTGAAACAAAAAAATCATTCATCTAAGAACTACTATCTGCTCTGAACTTAACATCTTTCATTTTTAAGACTTCCTTGTCAGAAATCCACCTAAGCCATGAAACCATCAGACAACTACTCATCAAAGAAGGCCTTCACATCTCCCAAAAACAAAAAACACTATCTACAAAGAAAGAATATCTAAAGCAGGATTGCTTGTTCAGGTGGATTTTTCTATCCTTCGATGGATAGAAAATATCGAACAACCCTGGTGTTTAATAGCTATGATAGATGATGGGAATGGTAAAATCTATGCAGAGTTTCATCCCAGAGACACCACTAAGTCTAATATGAAGGTTATAAAGAGTAAAAAGGTCTCTTTTTTGCCCTTTATACAGACAAAGCGTCCCACTTTAAGACCGTCCGACATGGAGGGGTTTCATTATGATGTTAGATTAGAACACAGAGAGACACAGATTCAGATGGCATTAAAAGAGCTTAATATAGAAATTATTCATGCTAACAGTCCTAAAGCAAAGAGGAGGATTTAGAGGCTTTTTAGGTTTTGTTAGGATAGGTTGATAAAAAGGAAAAAGAAGTGGAAACCTGCTTCAGATCACTCTCAGCGTTGGTATCCAAAAATAAAAAGTGAGATGGCATTTGAAACTTGAAATAATATGTGACATCCTTCCTTGGAGCAACAGTCTGATATTTAAAATTCATAGAAAAAATGAGGGGTTGAATAGATTTGCTTTAAAAGTTTTTATGGTATAATTCAATTTTTGGGAGACTTTTTTAGGAGGGAAAGTATGCCCACCTTGGTTGTGGTTGGCACACAATGGGGAGATGAAGGTAAAGGAAAGGTAGTTGATGTCCTTACTGAGCAAGCAGATTTTGTGGTTAGGTTTCAGGGAGGAAATAACGCGGGACATACTTTAGTTATCAATAAAAAAAAACATATACTTCATCTTATCCCTTCTGGAATTTTCAGACCTAATACGGTTTGTGTTATCGGAAATGGAGTGGTTGTGGACCCAGAGGTTTTGATAAACGAGATAGAAAAGTTAAAAAAAGAAGGTTTAGACCTTTCTCCTAAGAAACTTATAATAAGTGAAAAAGCTCAAACTATCATGCCTTATCATAAAGCCTTAGATATAGCAAGAGAAGCAAAAGCTGGTGAAAATAAAATAGGGACTACCTGTAGGGGAATAGGCCCTTGTTATGAGGATAAAGTAGCGAGAAAAGGGTTCAGGTTAATAGACCTTACGTATCCTGAAACCTTTAAAGAAAAACTGAAAAAAATTTTAGAAGAAAAAAATTTTCTGTTAAGTTATTTAAACGCAGAACCTTTAAAGTTTGAAGAAATATATGAAAAATATTTAGCCTTTGGAGAATATTTAAAACCTTATCTTGCAGATGTTTCTCAACTGTTATGGAATGCTCAGAAAGCTGGTAAAAATATACTTTTTGAGGGAGCTCAAGGAACTTTTCTAGACATAGACCATGGCACCTACCCTTATGTGACCTCTTCCAATACCGTAGCAGGAAACGCCTGTTGTGGAAGTGGTTTAGGACCTACAGAGATCAACTCAGTTTTAGGAATAGTCAAAGCTTACACTACTCGAGTAGGAGAAGGGCCTTTTCCTACTGAACTCCACGATGAAATAGGAGAACTTTTAAGAGAAAGAGGTGGAGAATACGGGGCCACCACCGGTAGACCAAGAAGGTGTGGATGGTTAGATTTGGTGATGGTAAAAACCGCAGTACGACTAAACGGTCTTACTTACTTAGCTATTACCAAGCTTGACGTGTTGTCTGGACTTAAAACTTTAAAACTCTGTGTAGGATATAAATATGAAGGTCAAATTATAGATTTCTTTCCTTCAGAGCTCGAAAAACTCAAAAAAGTGGAACCTATCTACCAAGAACTTCCTGGATGGGAAGAAGACATTAGCCAGATAAAAAATTTCGATGCGCTTCCGGAAGCGACTAAAAACTACATTAAATTTATAGAACAGTATCTTGAGGTTCCTATAGCCTTTTTATCCCTTGGTCCTGAGAGAGAGAGTTGTTTTTTATTAAAAAATCCCTTTAATAAATAGGTCTGATTTATGAAAGATAAAATATTGATTGCTAATAGAGGAGAGATTGCTTTACGTATAATGGAAGCTTGTAAAGATTTAGGTATTGATTATGTAGTGGTTTACACCAAGGAAGATGAAGAGTCTCTACATGTAAGATATGCCAAAGAAAAATACCGTATCTGTGATTATCGTGACATGAACGACCTTTTGGCTGTAGCAGACGAGTCTGGGTGTACGGCTATACATCCAGGATATGGGTTTCTTTCAGAAAACTTTCGTTTTGCAAGAAGGGTGGTCAAAAGGTCAAGACCTTTGATTTTTGTAGGACCTTCCTGGGAGGCAATCAGGGATTTGGGAAATAAACTTTTTATGAAGAAACTTGCGAAAGACCTTGGTATTCCTGTTATTCCAGGGACCACAGAGCCTGTATATAACGAAATTGAAGCTGAGCTTAAAGCTGAAGAGCTTTTGGAAGAACTTGCTTCCTTAGGGATTCAAAAACCTTCCCTTCTGGTAAAGGCTGTAGCTGGTGGCGGAGGAATGGGGATCGAAGAGGTTAAAAGTTTGGAAGAACTTAGACCTACTTTTAGAAAAATCAGAGCTTATGCCAAGAGACTTTTTGGGGACGAAGGAGTTATCATAGAAGGGAAAATACCTGTTTTTCAACATTTAGAGGTACAGCTTTTAGGAAGTAAACATGGAGAATATGTACACTTTGGAACCAGAAACTGTACCATTCAAAGTCCTCATAAACAAAAAAGGATCGAAATAGCCCCAGGTTTTTCCTTTCAAGAACCCTACAGTTTTGACCCTAAAAAGGTAGAAGAAGCAATCATTAATTACTCCATAAAACTTGCTAAAGCCTTTAATTATGATAGCGTAGGAACCTGGGAATGGCTGATTACTCCCGATGGTAAGTACTACCTGATGGAGGTTAATACCAGGATTCAGGTGGAAAATGAAATTTCTGCCAAGATATCCTTTATTAGGAATAAACAGGTAAACCTTATAAAGGAACAGATAAGGGTAGCTTTTGGAGAAAAATTAGGATATTCACAAAAAGACATCGAGTTTAAAGGAACAAGTATAGAATACCGTTTGATTGCAGAAGATACTAAAAGAGGTTTTATTCCTCTAAGTGGAACTATAACCAAGTTTAGCTGGCCGGAAGTGCCTTGGCTTACGATGAGAACCCATGTACCTCAAGATAAACCTTACACCATTCCTACTCAGTTTGACCCAAACCTTGCTTTAGCTATCGTTTACGGAGAAAACTTTGAAGAAGCCAAAAAAAGAGGTTTAACCCTTTTAGACCAAGTTATCATAGAAGGGGTTACCCCTGATGGAAAAAAGTTAAAAACCAACATTTCTTTTTTAAAGGAAAAAACAGAATTTCTTTATAAATTTCTCGAGGCTTAAGGCCTATGAAGATAGAACTCTATAAAACTTTAAAAAATCTTTTAGAAACAGCTACTTACATAAGGGACATCAAAGGAGAAGACTTTTTTGAGATAACCTCTCTGATAAATAAAATTTCTGAGGTTTATGATAATTTTTATCAATACGAGCCTTCTTATTTAGAAGATTTTGTTAAAAAAACTAAAGAACAGCTTGATATTCTTTTAGAGCAAGGAGAAAAAACTCTTACTCCTTATGAGATAGTAAAAATCACCAGACATCATCAAAGGTTTACCTTGCAGGACATTCTAGAAAACGTTTATGACTCCTATATGGAACTTGGAGGGGAAGGAGAAATCAACATAGATCCTGCGGTAGTATGTGCTAAGGCTATGCTTGTTAGAAAAGTAGAAGACGAGATTTTCTTCCATCAGGTAATGGTAATCGGGCATGAAAAAGGACATGGAGAGGAGTTTAGAGAAGGAGGTAGTGCTAAACCCTGGGGTAATGAAAAAGCCTTACGTTATATGAAAATGGCGGAAACAGAAGGGATCCCTATTCATTTCTTTATTTTTACTCCTGGTGCTTATCCCATCGAGGATTATCCAGGTGCTGCTCAGCAGATTGCCAAAAACCTTTATTATATGGCAAAACTAAGAGTGCCAACCATAGCTTTTATTTCAGAAGGAGGTTCGGGAGGAGCCGAAGCTATAGGTCTTGCAGATATGAGATTGATGGCTGAAAAAGGATACTATTCGGTCATAAGTCCAGAAGGTGCCGCTGCGATAGAAGCAAAAATAAAAGATGGACGTCCTCCTAGGGAGTTGGTAGAAAAATGTGCAAGATCTCTCAAACTTACTGCAAAAGATAATCTTAGGTTTGGAACTATTGATAAAATTATACCAGAACCCCCTCTTGGAGCTAGAAGAAAGGATTATGAGTTTTTTAAAAGATTAAAGATTGAACTGATAAGAGCTACAGATGAGGTTATCCTTCAAACAAGAAGTATTAAATTTTTAAGAAAATATGTGGTTTCTAAACAAGAAACAGAAAATTTTAAATATTACGTAAACTGGGATCTAGACGAAGATGAAATTGAAATCTTAATAGAAAATCGATATAAAAAATATAGAAAAATGACCCAATGGGCTGTACATGAAAACAAAACCCTATTCAAATCTTTCTTTGATTTAGGACATACCATAAGCATAAAACTTAAAAATGAAATAAATTATAAAATTTTAAAACAAGGACAAAAAACATTCAAAAAGTTTCTAAACGAATTAACCAGTGAATCGACCTTGCTTCTAAAACCTGTTTCCGATCCTATAAAAACAGTGTATAACCTAATCGTAGGAAAAAAAACTGGGCCTAAACTTATCACCCCTTCTTTACAAGATGATGACATCCCAACCTACATAAGTCCTTTGGCTTTAGAAGACAAAACGATTACTTGCCCTCAAGCTGAAAAATATGGTTGTCCTGACCTCTGGGTCCCAGATCTTTACGGAGAGTTTTGTGGGGTTTGTCCTAACTGTGGGTATCATTTTCCTTTAGAGTATAAATGGTATCTTAACAACATTTTTGATAAAAACAGTATCCGTACCTTTAATGATGAGATTGCTTCAACCAATCCATTAGAGTTTGAAGGGTATGCGGAAAAACTAAAAGCTGCAAGAGAAAAAACAGGGCTAAATTCTAGTCTTATATCTTTTGAGGCCAAAATTGGTGGTATCTCTTTGATAGCGGTAATGTTGATAGCTGAGTTTAGACAGGGTACTGTAGGGGTAGCAGAAGGTGAAAAGTTTATCAGGGCGATAGAATTAGCTAAACTTACCAGACGTCCATTTTTAGCTTTGGTGCATACTACCGGAGGTATAAGGATACATGAAGGGACCCTTGGTGTGGTACAAATGCCCAGATGTACCATGGCAGTAAGGGATTACGTAGATGAAGGAGGGCTTTACATCGTTGTTTATGATAACAACTCCTATGCTGGGCCTGTAGCGAGCTTCTTAGGATCAGCACCTTATCAGTTCGCTTTAAAATCTACTCGTTTAGGATTTGCAGGCCCACGAGTTATCAAGGAAACCACAGGGCAAGATGTGCCTCCAGATTATCATAGTGCAGAAAATGCATTAAAAAGAGGGCATATCCAGGGTATTTGGGACAGAAGAGAACTAAGGAAAAAGCTTTTTACCGCTTTACTTACGATGGGAGGCAAAAACCTATACTACAGATGGTAGGTAATAAACCATGAAGATCGAGTACGAACACCTTAACGTTATTCTCCAAAAGTTTAAAGCCAACCCCTATAAAATTTTTAAAGTGAATACCATACACACCGGTTATATAAGAGAATTTTTGGTAAAAGAAGGAGATGAGGTAAAAGGTCCTTCTGGTAAGTGGTTAGAAAAACCGGGTACCCCTCTTTTTGTTTTAGAAAGGGAAAAAAATTTAAAAACTATAAGAGCTCATATAAATGGATGGGTACAAAACTTAAGGACAGACCTTTTAAATAGGTTTGTTGAGGCTGAGGAAACGATACTTGAGATTAAACATCCACTTTCTCAACAGGAAATAATTTCTGAAATTTTACTTTCTGCGCTTTACCTTGTAAAAGCTCCTGAAACGGCAAAGTATGTGTTAAGTCCTGGGTTAGCGGCCAAAATAGAAAAAGAAGGACTCCATAAAGTGAAAATAAAAAAGGGAGATGAACTTTTAATCATGACCTTTATGAAGCGTGAGACTCCTATTTTTTTTGAAGAAGACGGTGTGTTTTTAATCTATAATATCTATTTCAAACCCTTTCAACTTGTTGAGAGAGGGCAACCCCTAATTGGACTTTGCCCTGAAGAGCAACTTCCTTATTTAGAAAAGATAGTTTCCCGTATAAGGGAAGAGTGGCCCTTATAAATCATCCTTTTGACTTTGATTTTTCTAAACTTTTTCCAGAGATAGGTCAAGAAATCTGGCATTTCCCTACTCTTCCTCGAGCTATGGAAGCAGCTAAAAAGTTCATAAACTTATATCCCCGAACAGCCAATGGAAGGATTATACGAGCAGATATGCTTCTTGAGGCTAAAGGTAGGTTTGACAGAAAATGGTTTGCTGAAAAAGGGGGACTCTGGTTATCCTTAAGCTTGTACGATGAGTTTTTCGAAGAACATGCCTCTTTGATATCTCTCATACCTGGTCTTGCCATGGTAAGATGTGCTAAACATTTGGGGATTACTAAAGCTAAGGTTAAATGGATAAACGACCTTCATATAAACGGAAAAAAACTGGGTGGAGTTTTAATAGAAAGGTATAATGAATGGTATATTATAGGATTAGGTATAAACGTTAACAACCCTCTTCCTAAAGGTATACCCTCGGAAAGTTTTGGCAATTTACTAAAGAAAGAAGTCTCCATCTTGGAATTGCTAGAAATTTTGGTCTATTGGTTAAGATATTATTTTGGATTTTTAAGATGGTTTGAACAAAAAATCAGGGATGAAGAGTCGGTAACTAATCTGGTAATAGAAGATTTCAAACAATTTACAGATACCTTAGGAAGGTGTGTAGGCTACGGATATAACATAGACCTGGATGATTACCTCATAGCTCAAGTAACTGAAATTACTCCCTATGGGAGTTTAATCCTAAATTCTGAGGAAGGTGTTATCGAGGTTTCAACTGGAGAAATCCTTTATCTTTTATAAAAACTATAATCAAGGTAGCTATAATATTTTTGTAGAGAAGAAAAAGAGAAAGATTTCATCGTTAACCGTTTAATACTTTCAACCATAGCCCTAGCACAAGATAAGGTGGTAGCATAGGGAATGTCTAATTCCATCGTATACCTTCTGATAAGGTAGGCATCTTCTTTGCTTTCCTTACCTTTGGCTGTATTAATCGCAAGCACTATCTCTTTATTCTTGATAAGGTCTAAAATATTAGGTCTTCTTAGGTCTGAGATCTTGGGTACTTCTTTTATTTTTATTCCGAAAGAGGAGAGAAATTTACAGGTCCCCTCTGTACCTATCAAGTTAAATCCTAACTCTTGTAAGGTTTTAGCTATAGGTATGGTCAGAGGTTTATCTTCGTCTTTCACTGAAATAAAAACCGTACCAGAAGAGGGAAGCTTCATACCTGCAGCAAGTTGTGCTTTAGCATAAGCTAAAGCTGGATCCCAATCTATTCCCATAACTTCCCCTGTAGACTTCATTTCAGGACCAAGGATTACGTCTACCTTAGGAAATCTTTTAAAAGGAAAGACCACTTCTTTTACACAGTAATAAGGAGGCACCACTTCTTTCGTAAACCCTATTTCCTTTAGTGAATAGCCTAACATAATCCAGGTAGCAAGTTTAGCCAAAGGTACTCCGATAGCCTTAGACACAAAAGGTACAGTTCTTGAAGCCCTTGGATTCACCTCTAACACATAGAGTTCGTTGTCTTTGACAGCAAATTGAATATTTATTAAACCTTTTACCTCCAATTCTTTAGCAAGCAATTTTGTAGCTTCTTTGATTTCGTTTAAAAGTTTAGGTGGGATATGAAGAGGAGGTAAGATACAAGCAGAATCTCCAGAGTGAATACCTGCTTCTTCTATGTGCTCCATAATACCTGCTACTACCACCGTTTCTCCGTCGGAGATAGCATCTACGTCGATTTCTATGGCATCCTCTAAAAACTTGTCGATTAAAATCGGATGTTCTGGGTTTACCTTAACAGCTGTAGCTATAAACTCTTTCAACTCTTTTTCTGAATAGACTATTCTCATCGCCCTTCCACCTAACACATAAGAAGGACGGACAAGCAAGGGATAACCGATTTGATTAGCCACTTTGATAGCTTCTTCTTCGCTATAAGCAGTACTTGCTTTAGGTCTTCTAAGATTTAACTTTTCAAGAAGTTGTTCAAACTTTTCTCTGTTTTCTGCCCTGTCTATGTTTTCAGGAGATGTACCCAATATCTTTACTCCTGCTTTGTAAAGCGGTAACGCAAGGTTAAGAGGGGTTTGCCCTCCAAACTGAACTATTACCCCGTCTGGGTTTTCTTCTTCATAGATGTTCAGGATATGCTCTAAGGTTAAAGGTTCAAAATACAGCCTGGTTGAAATGTCATAATCGGTAGAGACTGTTTCAGGGTTTGAGTTAACCATGATAGCTTCGATACCTTTTTCCCTTAAAGCTAAAGAAGCATGAACACAACAATAGTCAAATTCTATACCTTGCCCTATCCTGTTAGGCCCTCCACCTATGATAAGAACTTTTCGATTTTTTGTAGCCCGGCTTTCATTTTCAACTTCATATGTAGAATAAAAATAAGGGGTATAGGCTTCAAACTCAGCTGCACAGGTATCTATAAGTTTAAAGGTAGGTTTTACCCCTAAAGATTTTCTGTATTCTCTTACTTTTTGAGGATCGGTATTGGTAAGAAATCCGATTTGGTAATCAGTAAATCCCATCTGTTTGAGTTCCCTTAGCTCCTCTGCGGTTAAACTTTCTAAAGATCTCCCTTTTATTTCTTCGCTTTTATCAAAAATTTCTTTTAGATGGTATAAAAACCAAGGATCGATGTAAGTAAGATTGTAGATTTCCTCTATGCTAAATCCTGACTTAAAGGCCTCTCTTATGTAAAACAATCTTTGACTGTTAGGTTTGACTAACTTTTCCTTGATGATCTCTTTAGGAAGTATTACATCGTTGTCTGAAGGAGATTTTCCATCAGCCCCAAATCCAAACCTTCCTATCTCAAGCCCTGCTATAGCCTTTTGTAAAGCCTCTTTAAAAGTCCTGCCTATAGCCAGCGTCTCCCCAACAGAACGCATAGAGGTAGTAAGCTCGTCTGGGGATTCTGGAAATTTTTCAAAGGTAAACCTGGGTATCTTTACCACCACGTAGTCGATCGTAGGTTCAAAGGCGGCTTTTGTCTCTTTAGTGATGTCGTTAGGTAACTCATCTAAGGTATAACCTACAGCCAGTTTGGCAGCAATTTTGGCTATAGGATATCCTGTAGCTTTACTTGCCAAAGCCGAAGACCTGGAAACCCTGGGATTCATCTCTATTACAACCATTTCCCCGTTTTTAGGATTAACCGCAAACTGAATGTTTGACCCTCCAGTTTCTACCCCTATCTCTCTGATGATAGCCTGTGCAGCTGATCTCATCCTCTGATATTCTACATCGGATAAGGTCTGCGCCGGGGCTACAGTAATAGAATCTCCGGTATGAACTCCCATAGGGTCAAAGTTTTCTATAGAACAAATGATGACCACATTATCTTTAAAATCTCTCATCACCTCAAGCTCAAACTCTTTCCATCCAAGAACTGACTCCTCTAACATTACTTGATGGATAAGAGACATCTCTAAACCTTTTTCTGTAATTTCTCTTAACTCTTCTATGTTATAGGCTACCCCTCCTCCTGTTCCGCCTAACGTAAAACTTGGTCTGACTATAATAGGAAAACCCAGTTCTTTGGCTGCCTTTTCTATTTCGTTTAAAGAAGTAATTATAAAACTCTTTGGTATTTTTAATCCTATGTTTTCCATCGCTTTTCTAAAAAGCTCTCTACTTTCAGCCTTTTCTATAGCTTTAGCGTTTGCTCCTATCAGTTCAACGTTATACTTTTCAAGAACTCCTTTTTTAGCTAAAGCAAAAGCTATGTTTAAACCTGTTTGACCTCCTAAGGTAGGAAGTAAAGCATCAGGTCGTTCTTCCTTTATAATGTATTCTACTACCTCAGGAGTCAGAGGTTCTATGTATGTGTGATCTGCCATCTCAGGATCGGTCATGATGGTAGCTGGATTAGAATTAACCAACACTATTTCATAACCCTCTTCTTTTAAAGCCTTGCAAGCCTGACTTCCAGAATAATCAAACTCACAAGCCTGCCCTATAACAATAGGCCCTGAACCTATGATTAAAATCTTTTTTATGTCTGTCCTTTTAGGCATAAAAACCCCTTTTTATCTATTTTTAAAATTTTTCATAAAAAGTATCAGCTAAAACTTTTCAAATAAAGTATAAGTTTTTATCTTAGATTTTTTAAATAGATTTTGATACCATTCCTTAAACCACTTATCTCTTTTTTGATTTAGAAGAACCGAAGATGCCTGTTGAATTTCTGCATCTTCAATCGTGCCGTTAAACTCTTTAATGCTTTTTATGACAAAAATTTTAAGATCCCCTCTGTCCCACACGATATTGTCTATTACTTTAGAAGAACCTGTGTTAGCAATCAACTGGGCTATGTTAGAAGAAAATTTTTGAGGAATCTCCATCCTGGTTAAACGATATTCTTTGGTCTGAAATCCTTCTTTTTCAAAAACTTCTTTGATTAGATCTGTTTTTGATTTTAATTTTTCTAAAAGGGCTTTAGCTTTTTGCTCACACAACTCTTTTCCTTTGCTATTAAGATAGTCCTGTTTAACCTTTTCTTTTGCTTCAGCAAACTCTAAAGACCTTGCGGGTTTTTTATCAATAATTTCTAAGATCACAAACCCTTTAGAGGTTTCAAAAGGAGCAAAAAATTCTTTTTTGGGGGATTCAAAAACCTTTTTGGCAAGTTGAGGGTTTTGAAACTGGTCTAAAAAATCTTTCTTAGTTAGCCAATTGGTTTCTAAAAGTTTGATTTTATTTTTTTCTGCCCATATTTTTAAATCGTTTTCTTTCATAATTTCAGAATAAATCTTGTTAGCCTTTTCCTGGGTAACCTTTCTTGTTTTTTCTGTTTTTAAAAATTTATAAATATCCTCTCTTACTTCCTCAAAGGAAGCTATTCCTTCTGGCTTAATAGCCTCAACTCCTATAATTAAATATCCCGAAAAAACCTTAAAAGGTCCTAAAACCTGCCCTTCCTTGCTTTGTTTAAGTGCAGTTTTTATTTCTTCTGACAATACCCCTTCTTCTACCCATTTAGCAGGAACCTTAAGGTCCTTGGCATGTTTGGTTTCTTCTTTGATTTTTTGAGCTTTTTTTAGGGAAGTATCATCTGTGCCTTCGATCAACAGAGTTTTAATCTTAGCCCTAAAAGGCCTCTTAAAACGATCTAAATTTTGTTCATAAAACCTTTTAAGTTCAGCCTCTGTTACTTCCAAAGAAGTTTCATAAGGAATAATTATATAAGCAAGTTTAACCTTTTCTTCTTCTTTATAGATATCTCTATGGGCAAGATAATAATTTTCCAAGTCTTTTTCTGTATAATTAATCTTTTCTATGCAAGCTTTAAGGGGTAAAATACCTTCTAACAACTCAATTTCCTGCTTTGCAAACCTCAAATAATCTTTAACTTCTTCGTCTGAAACCACAATAGGAGTTGTCAAAAGAAGTTTTAATCGTTGTTGCAAAATGTCATAATAAACAAGTTTTTCAAAAAACTTTGGGGTAGTACCTAACTCTCTCAATACCATCTGATATTTTTGGGGACTAAACCTTCCATTTTCTTGGAAAGATGGAATTTGAGCTATGCTAAAACTTACCTCTTCTGGTAAAACCTTAACACCTATTTTATTGGCATAATCTTCTAAAAGTTTTAGTTTTATAAGTTCATCGAGGACTTCTTTTTTGAGATTAAGTTTTTTAAGGTCTTCCTCGCTAATTTCGCCAAAGGTTTGCTTTAAACGCAACAACTGAAAGTTGTAAAACTCTTGAAATTCTTTGGCTGTGATAGAGATCCCGTTTACCTTAGCAACGAGGTCTTTTTCTGAAGTAACAAAGCTTCCGATACCCCAAAAGATAAAAACTATAATAATTACCGCTAAAAAGATCTTAGCAAAGACTGAAGTTGCACCTTTTCTTAAAAAATCAAACATAAAAACACCTTATAAAGTTTTCATAAATATACCCAATTTTTTTGAATTGTCAAAAAAATTTTGAATCAAAACCACAAACTAAAAAGAATAAAAATCGATAGAAAATTCAAAATGCCTATCATAAAGATAGGCAACGATTGAGAAATTGATAAAAAAGAAAAACAAAAGAGAATCTCAACCCAATGGAGATGAGGGGATTCGAACCCCCGACCTCCGGAGTGCGATTCCGGCGCTCTCCCAGGCTGAGCTACATCCCCTTAATTTTTAATGGGTGGTAGCTTTGTTTTTGGCTGATTCGAACTTTTTAAAAAGTTTAGAGATTTTATTAGCAGCCTTTTTCCAATGGAAAATACCCTTTGAAACCCCTTTATGAAGCAAACTTTGGACGATTCTTAATTGAGCTTCAGCTTTTTCTAAGTCATGCGCGTTTAAATAATTTAAAAACTTTTTAATCTCTGTTTTCACCCTGCTTTTAAAGGCTCGATTTCTTAACCTTCTTTTTTCGCTCTGTCTTAACGCTTTCTTGGCAGACTTGTGATGTGGCACTTTGCTACCCTCCCTTTCCTTTGTTTAGTTTTGGATTAAAATTTATAGTAAGTTATAGTTTTGTCAAGGTTTAACTAAAAACTTTTGCTAAAATTATATCATGAAAACCGATGTTAAAGATAAAATTCATCCTTTTCTTTCTTCTCTCATTTTTTCTTTAATTATACATATTTCTCTATTCCTCGGTATGTTTGCTCTACCGACCTTCAAACATTTCTTAATATCTTACACAGAAGATTTTTTAGACTTAAACTTAAAAAAAATAGAAACTATATCTCAACCCTCAAAAATCATCTCAAAAAAAGAAACCTCTCAAGAATCTGAAACGAAAAACCTTAAAGAAGAGGTTCCATCTTCTGGACCTCAACCTTTTAATAAAGACAACTCCCAACCTTCAGAACAGCCTTCTACTCAACCTGATACCAATACACCTAAGACGGTTTCAGAAGCAGAGAACATTCCTAAAGAAAAAAAAGATACCTCAAATAAAGAAAAAAAAGATACCTTAACCGAAAAAGCAGAGCTTTGGAAAGCTTCTGAAAAAACAAAAGCTTCTGAACCGACATTGTCTAAGGATATCGTAAGTTTACCTAAAAAACTTGTATATGAAATTTTTTACGGACCTTTTAAGCTGGGTGAAACGATAATATTGATAGAAAATTCAAAATATTCAGCCATAGTTTACACCACAGGCTTGGGTAATGTAGTTTATCCCTATTATGCTAAATGGGAAACCTGGTTAGATAACCAAGGAAATCCTTTTAAAACAAACATCTATTCAAAGGACAGAGAAAAAGAAAGGAAGAAATCCATATTTTTTGATAAAGAAAGACAAGTAGTAAATATAAAAAAAGGCGATATAGAAAAAAATTTAGGAAAAACTTTTAATGTAACCTACCCTATCTACGATGAACTTACTTCTTTTATAAATTCGTGGTTGGTTGACTATCTAAACCAACCTAAAGTAGAATTTCCTGTCTATGTAAAAGAAAACAGAAGGTTTGTCAAAATAGCCTTAAGTAAAGAAACCTCGTGCATGTATGAAGGTAAAGAGGAACCCTGTTTAGAGCTTAACATAACACTTCCAGAAACCAGTGAACTTTTAAGCAGAAACAGAAAGGTTACCGTGTATCTACTCAAAAAAGAAAAATATCCTATAGAAATAAGGGGGAAACTCCCCCTTATAGGTAGCTTAACCGGAAAACTTAAAGAAGTGGTAAAATAATCTAAAAACTATTTTCAAAAATATAAGCTAACGCCTTCTTAATACGATAAATAGTTTTTTCTCTACCTAAAACCCTTATAATTTCAAAAAGTCCGGGGCTAACGGTTTTTCCGGTAAGGGCTATTCTTATGGCCTGGGCTATGTCTTTTAGTTTAAAACCGTGGGTTTCAGCCAAATTTCGAAAATAATCCTCTAAAACCTTATCTTCTAAAGTTAACGTTTTTAAATCTTCGCAGACCTTTTCTAATACCGGAGCTATCTGAGGTGTGAGAAACTTCTTTGCACCATTTGGATCATAAATAACCTCTTCTATGAGATAAAAATCCATCATTTCTGCAAGTTCTACTAAAGTTTTACCCCTTGTTTTTACGGTCTCGATAGCTTTTAATAAATATTCTTCAGAAAATTGATCAAGATTATATTTCTTAGATAGAAAAGGTTTAAGATGGTCAAGTAAAAAACGGTTATCGCTATTTTTTATCCAGTAGGCATTAACCGCTAAAAGCTTATCTGGGTCAAAACGCGCAGGAGATAGGTTTACGTCTTTTATGTCAAATTTCTCTATAAGTTCTTCTACAGTAAAATATTCCTGATCTCCAAAACCCCAACCAAGTCTTGCCAAATAGTTTATTAAAGCATTAGGTAAGAAACCTGCCTCTTTGTATTCAAGGATGGATTTAGCCCCATGTCTTTTTGAAAGTTTAGTCCCATCAGGGCCAAGGACCATAGGAATATGGGCAAATTTAGGAGGTTCAACTCCAAGGGCTTCATAGATAATCAACTGCTTTGGGGTATTAGAAATATGATCATCTCCTCTTATTACATGGGTTATCCCCATGGTTATGTCATCAATCACCACCGCAAACTGATAAGTAGGGGTCCCATCTGAGCGTAAAATCACAAAGTCATCCACCTCTTCAGCAGGAAACACAACTTTACCTCTTAAAAGGTCTTCAAAGACGATTTCACCAAATTCTGGGGCCTTAATCCTTAAAGCTCTCCCTTCCCCTGGACCTAAATTTTTATTTCGGCAGGTTTTGTCATACTTTGGTTTTTGGCCGTTTTCAAGCATTTTTTTCTTTTTTTCTTCTAAAACCTCTTTGGGGCATTCACAGTAATACGCCTTCCCTTCTTCAAAAAGCCTTTGAGCATATTGTTTATAAAGACCAATCCTTTGACTCTGAAAATAAGGACCTTCATCCCAGTCAAGACCTAACCATTTTAAGGCCTCTAAGATAGAAACAACATATTCTTCTTTAGACCTTTCTCTATCTGTATCTTCTAATCTTAGTACAAACTTCCCTTGGTGATGCCTTGCATAAAGCCAGTTAAAAAGTGCAGTCCTTGCTCCCCCTAAATGTAGATGTCCTGTTGGACTCGGTGGGAAACGTGTAACTATTTCAGCCATTAACAGTCCCCCTTTAGAAAAATTTGATTAATATAAAATTATCCCTCCGTAACCTACTACTGAGGAATAATCTCTGATTATATCTCCAGAGGTGGCATAAGCAATAAGTTCTCCATGAGTGGCTCCGAGCTCTTTACAAGCAACTATGGCTATTGCTACCGGGATGACTCCACACATAGATATGTTGTTTTCTTTTACCGTCCTTATAAGAGCTTCTTCAGATAACGATAAGATTTCGTTTATAGCCAAAGAATCTTTATGTTTGGCTGTGCCATGGGGCACATAATGACTAAAATCTGAGCTTGCTACGATCAAAATTTTCTTTTCTGGAAAAAGCTGTATGGTTTTAGCCAACGCCTCTCCAACTTCTCTTATTTCCTTAAGTGAAATCCATCTTAAACAAATCGCTACGATTTCTATCCCAGGGTTTAGATACTGTAAAAAAGGTACCTGAACTTCTATAGAATGTTCATGGGCATGGGCTAGAAGGTCTTCTGAGACCAAAGGACAAAGCTCTAACAAACGAGAAACAAAGGTTTTATTTACTTTAGCCTCTCCTAAAGGGGTGATAAAGGAGGTTCCGTTAAAGATAGCGATTGGTTTCCCCATACCTGTATGATTAGGACCAAGGATAACAGCAATATCAGGAGGGATTATCTTACCATAAACAGCCCCTGCAACCGCACCTGAGTAAAAATATCCTGCATGAGGAACCACTATCCCTTTAGCAGATATCTTGGGTTCTGAAAACTTTATCAGTTCGGCAAGATGTGCTTTTAATTCTTTAGGGTTATTACTATAAAAATATCCTGCTACTGCGGGTTCTCTTTTCATAACGATATCCCTCTTAGTTTTGTAAGTTTTGTAAGTTTTTCTAAATCTTCTGGAGTGTCTACTTCAGGTACATCTTCGGGCACTATGTTTACAGCTATTTTATACCCGTGTTCAAGGGCTCTTAATTGCTCTAACTTTTCTGTGAGTTCGAGGCTTCCTGGATGAAGTTTAACAAAAAGGTCCAAAAATTCCTTTGTATAGGCATAAACACCAATATGTTTTAGGTATAAAGGAGGTTCTCCTGGAGGTCTAAAGTAAGGAATAAGGCTTCTTGAAAAATAGAGAGCATAGCCTTTACGATCTAAAACCACTTTAACTTTATTAGGGTTATAGAGATCTTCTTCAGTTTTTATAGGAGTAGCGAGGGTAGCCATTTTAGCCTTTCCAGAGAGCAAAGGCTCTATCAAAAGTTGAAAATATTCTGAAGGAAAAAAAGGCTGGTCTCCTTGAAGATTGACTACTATATCTTCTGGAGATAGTCCGAGAAGTTCAGTAGCTTCAGCTACTCGATCTGTACCACAGATATGAGTCTTAGCGGTCATCAAAGCCTTGCCTCCAAACCTTAAAACCTCCTTAAAAATCCTTTCGTCATCAGTAGCTACCCATATTTCTTTTATTTTTGAACTTAAAGCCCTTTCATAAACATGTTGTATCATTGGTTTTCCATTTATTAGGATCAAAGGTTTTCCTGGAAACCGTGTAGAACCATAGCGTGCCGGGATGATGATAACCTGTCTCATGTCTTATAATATTAATCTAAATTTATAAAAATAAAAGAAGGACTTGAATTTTCGTGCTTTGATATTAAACTTAAGTCATCTTTTATAATATAATTAAATTGGTTAACTTTAACCTTAGCCAAAAGTATCTTTAAACTTAAACAGGGGTTATTATGACAAAAAGGATTAAACTTACCGAACTAGCAGAAGAGCTTCATATAGAACCTAAAGAGTTAGTTAAAAAACTTAAAGCCGAAGGTTTTCCGGTTAAAACTACTCTTTCCTCTTTGTCGGAGGAAGACGCCGAAAAGGTAAGAAATCTTTATGGTAAAAAACACGAAATAATCGTGTTTAGAAAAGAGGAGATTGAAGAAAAAAACAAAGAAGAAATTACACCAGAAGAACCTAAAATAGAAAGTGTAGAGCTACCTCTGGAACAACCCAAAAAGAAAAAGCTTGTCTTAAAAAAGAAAAAAATATCAGAAGAGCTTAAAGTCGAAGAGAAACTTAAACTAGAAGAAACCATATCAGAAACCAAAGAGGAGAAACCTTCTTTTATAGAAGAGCCTTCTACAGAAAAAGGTGATAAGGTTTCCTTAGAGGTTGAAGCTTTAAAAGAGGAAAAAGTAGAAAGTTTTGAAACATCTATTCAAGAAGTTTCTCGGTTTGAACTTTCTCAAACTGAAACGCCCCTTACAGAGCCTTCTCAACCAAAAACTGCTCAACCCTCTTATGAGAAAAGGGTTGTTACTGAGTTTAAGCCAAGAAAAGAAAGAGGTTTTAAAGGTAAAGAACAACCAGTGGTTTCTCCTCCCAAAGAAGAAATTGTCTTACCTGAAGAACCAAAGATAGGAGAAAAAGAAGATTTTAAAAAGAAGAAAAAGGAAAAAGATTTTAGAGAAGAAAAGAAAAAAGCAAAGAAAAAAAGCGCTTTTGGTAAAAGAGAAAAAGAGAGGATTGACGAGTTCTTTATAGAAGAGGAGCCAACAACCCTTTTTGAGGAAAAACTTGAAGTAGAATTAGTAAAACCTAAGGAAAAAGACAAAAAAGAAAGAGTTTCTGACAGACCACCTACTTTACCTCCTAAAGAAAGAAAAATAAAAATTTTTGAAACGATTCAAGTTAGCGAACTTGCTAAAATGATGGGGGTTAAAGTTAGCGAGCTCATCAAGAAGGCTTTACAGATGGGCATGCCTGTTACCGCTAATCAGTCTATAGATGCAGATATAGCGGCCATACTGGCTGATGAATTTGGATATCAGATAGAAAGGGCTCCTATCGAGGAAGAAATTCTTTTACAGTATATTCCACCTTCACCAGAAGAGCTAAAACCTCGTCCTCCGGTTATCACGGTTATGGGGCATGTAGACCATGGAAAAACTACTCTTTTAGACGCTATCAGAAAGACTGATGTGGCCAGCAAAGAAGCCGGAGGAATTACTCAGCATATTGGTGCTTATACGGTAAAATTAGAGGATGGAAGAACTCTCACCTTTATAGACACACCGGGACATGAGGCCTTTACCTCGATGAGAGCAAGGGGAGCTCAGGTTACAGATATAGTAATTTTGGTAGTAGCTGCGGATGATGGAGTGATGGAGCAAACCAAAGAAGCTATAGAACATGCTAAAGCAGCCAAAGTTCCTATAGTGGTAGCTATCAATAAAATAGATAAACCCGAAGCTAACCCTGAAAGAGTTAAATCTCAGTTAGCTGAATTAGGGTTGATTCCCGAAGAATGGGGTGGCGATACTTTAATGGCTAACATTTCAGCAAGAAACAAGATAGGTATCAACGAGTTGTTAGAGCTGGTGCTTCTCCAAGCTGAAATGTTAGAGCTCAAGGCTGCCTATGATAGACCTGCAAGAGGAAGGATTATAGAAAGTAAATTAGATAAAGGAAGAGGACCGGTAGCTACGGTGCTTGTTCAAGAGGGAACCCTCAAAGAAGGGGATATTTTTGTAGCCGGGCTTACCTATGGAAGAGTAAGAGCAATGTTTGATAGCTATGGGAAAAGGGTTAAAGAAGTTACTCCTTCTATGCCTGTAGAGGTCTTAGGTTTTGAAGAGTTACCTCAGGCTGGGGATGACTTTATAGTTCTAGACAGTGAAGAAAAAGCAAAAAAGATAGCAGAATATAGACAAAGAAAGGCAAGAGAAGCTGAAACAGCTAAAGAAGCCAAAATTTCTCTTGAAAAGCTTTTTGAAAAACTAAAAGAAGGTGAGCTTAAAGAATTAAACATAGTTTTAAAAGCCGACACCCAAGGTACTTTAGAAGCCTTACAAGCCTCTTTACTTAAACTCTCTACTGATAAAGTAAAGGTTAACATCATCCGTGCAGGCATAGGGGCTATTTCTGAAAGTGATGTAATGTTAGCCTCAGCCTCAAATGCTATTGTCATCGGTTTTAACGTAAAACCCAGCTCTCAAGCACGAGATTTAGCTAAAAAAGAACGAGTAGATATTAAGTTTTATGATGTGATATATCAGCTTACTGATGATGTAAAGAAAGCAATGGCTGGATTACTTGAACCTGAAATCGTAGAAGAAATAAAGGGTTTAGCAGAAGTAAGAGCTATCTTTAAGATACCTAAGGTAGGGGTTGTTGCTGGTTGTTATGTCAAAGAAGGAGTTATCAACAGGAACCACAATGTAAGGGTAATAAGAGACGGGGTTGTGGTTTATACAGGTAAAATAGCCTCTCTTAGAAGATTCAAGGAAGATGTCAAAGAGGTAGCTGCTGGTTATGAGTGCGGGGTTAGAATAGAAGGTTTTAATGATATAAAGGAAGGAGATCTTCTGGAAACCTTTGAGTTGAAAAAGGTTTCTCAGGAGCTTTAACTAGTAACTAGTTAAATTAAAAGGGTTTTCTAAATGGTAGTTGGAATAGCAAAAATAGAACTTTTTATTCCTGAACCTAATTCTTTAAAAGCCAAGAGGCAAGTATTAAAGGCCTTAACTCAAAAGATAGAATCTAGGTTCAGAAAGGTGTCTTTGGCCGAGGTAGACGAGCATGACCTCTGGCAAAAAGCTGTTTTAGGGTTAAGTGTAGTAGGAAAAGACCAAAAATTAGTTGATAGTAAAATAAATGACATCCTTACTTTTATTCAAAAAGATGGTAGGTTAGAAATTATAAAAGCTGAGATAGATTTCATTAACTATTAAGGTTTAAACCAATGTCATACAGACCAGAAAAAGTAGGTAGTCTTTTACAACAGGTTATAACAGAAATTTTGATGTATGAACTAAACGATCCAATTTTCAAACAATTCATTACGATCACTGAGGTTAAAATAGGTGGAGACTTAAGAAAAGCGGTAGTCTTTTTTAGGGTATATGGAGATACTGCTCCTAACGAGGTTCAAAAGGCCCTCAATCGTGCCAAAGGTTATATCAAAAAACTAATAGGAGAAAAAATTACTATAAAATACATGCCGGACCTTGAATTTAGATTAGACGACAGAGAGGAAAAAGAAAAACAACTTAATATGCTGTTTGATAAAATCTCCAGAATCAAAAAGGATGTTTAATCTAACAGCCCTTCTTCAAAAAATTGAAGAAAACCAACATTTTATCTTAGTAACCCATATAAACCCAGACATAGATGGCCTTTCTTCTATGTTATCCTTTGGGTTTTTTTTAAAACAAAAAGGGAAAAACTTTTATCCTGTGGTAGAACATATACCCCAAAATAGCAAATTTTTAAAGGGTTATCAATGGTTTATCCTACCAGAAAATTTGCCTCAAATTGATAAAGCTTTGGTCATATTGTTTGATGCTTCCTCTCCGAAAAGGATTGCTTCTAACATAGCAGAAAGATTAAAACTTTTTAAGGAATATGTAATCATAGACCATCATCAAAAAGAAGAAAATACCTTTGAAGGAGAAACTTTATTTATCGTAGACCCTAACTCACCTTCTACCTCAGCCATTATTTTCGAAATTCTAAAAAAATTAAAAGCTGAGATTACTTCAGAGATAGCTGAAAATCTTTTAGCTGGACTTTATTTTGACACAGGTGGGTTTAAATATGAAAATACAAAAGCCTATACCTTTGAAGTGGCCAAAGAACTGTGCGAAAAGGGGGCCAACCCTTCGTATATAGCCAAACAACTTTTTGAACAAGTTTCTTTACAGGAAGCCAACCTTCTAAAAATAGCCCTTGATCGTTTAGAAATAATATCAAATAAACCCTCTTTTGGTATTTCTTACCTTACCGTTGAAGAATTAGAAAACAGTCCTGTAGAAGATCTTAGTTACATAGCCAATTTTTTAAAAAGTTTAAAAGAAATTGATATAGTAGCTTTCGTAAAAGAATTTGAGAAAGGAAGCATAGCTGTAAGTTTAAGAGGTAAAGAACCTTTTGAGGTTTTGGAGATTGCTAAACATTTTGGTGGTGGAGGACATAAATACGCTAGTGGGTTTAAACTTAAGATAGAGGACCTTCAAACGTTTTTGATAGAATTTAAAGAGTTTTTGAGGAGTTTTTATGAAAAAAAATGAAGAATTAAACGGAATTCTTGTAGTGGATAAACCTGAGGGATTAACCTCTACCCAAACCTTAGAAAAGGTTAAAAAAATTTTAAAGGTTAAAAAGGCCGGACATGGGGGAACCCTTGACCCCATAGCTACAGGAGTTTTACCTATATTAATTGGCAAGGCCACCAAAGTAGCCCAAATCTTCTTAGAAGGTGATAAAATTTACCAGGGGGAGATGCAATTAGGAATTAGCACCCTTACTTTTGATATTACCGGAGAGGTGGTTGCTAAAAAACCTGTCCCTGAGTTTTCTTTAGAAGATCTTACAAAGGTTGCTCAGACCTTCTTAGGAGAATTAGACCAGACTCCCCCTCCTTTTTCTGCTGCCAAGTTTAGAGGAAAACCGCTTTATAAATATGCAAGAGATGGTCTTCTTATCCCTAAAGAACCTAAAAAAATTAAAATTTTTCGGTTTGACATTTTAGAAGTCAACCTACCCTATGTGAGGTTTGAGGTCCACTGTTCTAAAGGAACCTATATCAGGTCTATAATAAACAGTTTCGGAGAAAAGCTTGAATGTGGTGCAACTTTGACTAAACTTAGAAGAATACAGAAAAGTGTGTTTAAAATAGAAGAAGCTTTAACCTTAGAAGAAATATCGCGACTTGTTGAAGAAAACTACGGAGAGTTATTAAAAAAAATAATCTCTGTAGAAAAGGCCCTTGAATTTTTACCCAAGATACTTGTAAGTGAAGATTTTTCTAAACGTATACAAGAAGGAAGAACTATGTATACCTCTTCTTTTATCTCTTTTATAAAATTTCAAAAACTTACTTTATCTCCCAGTCATGACTGGATAAGGATTTTAAACCCAAAGGGAAAGTTGATTGCTATTATTGAAAATCCGTTAAAAAACCTTTCCAGTGAGTATATAAAATATTTTCGAGTCTTTAAAGACTAACCATAATGAAAAGAATAAACCATTTCTTAAGTCTGGCTTTAAGATTTATCATTACCTTTGGCATTTTGTTTTTTCTTTTTAAAAAAACCGATTTTGTTAAGCTAAAAGAGATTTTTAAAAATCTGTCGCTTCCTTTTTATCTAACTGCCCTTCTTTGTTTTAACAGTTTTCAGCTTATGGTAGCTTTAAGATGGCAGAAAATCTGTGAAACTTGGGGTTTTAAACAAAGCTATCTTTTCTTTTTAAAAAGCTATCTGATGGGATTTTCATTAAATACGGTTATGCCAGGGATAGTGGGAGGAGACCTTTTAAGGACTTTTCTTTTAACCAGACAGGGCCTTCCCTTTAAAAAAGCCACCTTTAGCGTTATGATCGATAGATTTTATGGTCTTTTAGGTATTTTTTTTATCCTCTCTATTTCTCTTCCTTTATATGGACAATTTTTACCTAAAAAACTTTACTATTTTTCTACCATTCTTACCTATTCTACAATTTTAAGTTTTTTCTTAATCTCGGTATTTTTTACTAAAATCTATTCTACGGACTATTTTAGGCCTGTTTCCTTACCTTATAATCTATTTCCGATACTTCTTGGGGTATTAATCCAGGTTTTTTTTGTTCTTCAGTTTGTTCTTTTGGGTAAAGCCTTACATTTAAACATAAGTTATGTATATTATTTTGTGATGATCCCTATCATTAGTTTTCTTGCTGCCTTGCCTATTAGTATTTCAGGTTTAGGTGTAAGGGAGGGAGGTTTAAGTTATTTTGTTTCTTTGTTAGGGTTTTCCATAGAACATGGTGTTTTATTAGGGATGTTAGGGTATAGTTTAATCCTTATTTCTGCCCTTCCTGGGTTATATTTTTATCTAAAGGAAAAGGTTTCATGGAAATAAGCCTTTTGTTTAAAAGTTTTATCGCTCTTTTTACGATCATAGACCCGATAGCTGGGGCACCTTTCTTTTTAAGTATAACCAGCGGTTATTCTGAAAAAGAAAGGCAAAGGATAGCCTTAAAAGCCTGTGTTACAGCTTTGATTACCCTTTTACTATTTTTTTGGTTAGGTAAATACATTCTTATTTTATTTCAAATTTCTCTTTCTTCTTTTAGGATAGCAGGAGGGACTCTACTTTTCATAACCGCCTTAGAGATGCTTTTTGGCAAAACCACTCAGGTAAAAACTTCAGAACAGGAAACCACCCAGGTAAGAGAGTTAGAAGACCCTTCTGTAGTTCCTTTAGGTATTCCTTACTTAGCAGGTCCTGGGGCAATTACCACTACCATCATCTTAGGGGAAACCCCTGATTTAACCACTAAATTAGCCCTTTCAGGGGTGATCTTTCTGGTGATAGTCATCACCTATCTTATTCTTAAGGCCTCAACCCAGATTTTCAAACATCTGGGAGAACTTGGTACTAAGGCTGTGGTGAGAATTTTAGGTCTTATTCTGGCAAGTATTGCTATAGAATACATCCTAAAGGGATTAAAAGAGGTTTTTTAACAAGTTTTTAGCAAGGAAAGTATTTAAAATCTAAAAAATTTTTTTATAATTATAAAACTATGGATATCTTTAGGAAAAAACCGTTTAATGCTGTTCAGCAAACCTCTAAACTTAAGCGCGCTCTTTCGTTAAAAGACATCGTTTTAATAGGGATAGGGGCGGTAGTTGGAGCAGGTATTTTTGTGGTAACCGGACAGGCTGCAGCTTCTTATGCTGGGCCTGGGATTTTGCTTTCTTTTATCCTTGCAGGAATAGGTATAGGATTAACTGCTTTGGTATACGCAGAGTTTTGTTCAGCTTTTCCTTTAGCTGGAGGAGCCTATAATTATGTATATTTTGCTTTGGGAGAATTTTGGGCTTGGTTGGTTGGTTGGAATGTACTTTTAGAATACGGGATTGCTACAGCAGCTGTTTCTACCGGTTGGTCTGGTTATTTAAGGGCTTTTTTAGAAAATAACTTGGGGTGGGTCTTACCTAAAGCCCTTTCAGGTCCTTTTAACCCTAACCAAGGTACCTTTGTGGACCTTTTTGCCCTTGTAGGGGTCTTAGTAATCTTCATCTTGGTAACCATAGGGATTAGAAAAAGTGCTTTTTTTAATAACTTGGTGGTGGTGTTAAAGATAATAACCTTGTTAGTTTTTGTATTATTTGGGTTAAAACATGTTAAATGGGAAAACTTTCAACCCTTCTTGCCTTTTGGATGGGAAGGGGTCTGGAGAGGAGCTGCTCTTATTGTTTTTGCTTACTTAGGTTTTGATGCCTTAGCAACGTTAGCAGAAGAAACTAAAGACGTTAAAAAAACCTTACCTAAAGGTATAATCCTTTCTCTTATAGTTATCACGTTACTATATATCTCGGTAGCCTTTGTTTTGGTAGGGATCCTGCCTTACTGGGAATATGAAGGGAAACCGGATGCTTTAGCCTACGCCATGTACAAGATAAACGAAAAACCGGTAGCAGACTTTATTTCTTTAAGTGCGGTAATTACGATCACCTCGGTTATGTTGGTTATGGCCATAGGGTTCACTAGGATTCTTTACGCTTTAGCAAGAGATGGTCTTATCTTTAAGCCTTTTGCCGAAATACATAAAAAATTTTATACTCCATATAAAGCATCTATAACCGGTGGATTAATACTTTGTATTTTTGCCGGCTTTATCCCTTTAAAGATATTGGCAGAGCTTATAAACATCGGGACTCTCTTTGCCTATTTTGTAGTAGGTGTAGCTATCTATTTAGTCAGATACCGCCCTGATTATCAACCTGCTTTTAGGATTCCCTATGCCCACATACTAATCCCGATTAACCTTCTGTTTTTGCTTTTTATCATGAGTGGGTTACCTATGGATACCTGGATAAGATTCATTCTTTGGAGTTTCTTAGGGATTTTAGTCTACTTTTTGTATGGCTATAAAAATAGCTCTATGAACCTTAAAACGAAATAAGTTGTCTTGGTTAAGTTAAAAAAATTTCAACTCTAAAATGACCTTAAAATCAGATTGACAAAATCGATTTTAAGGATAAATATTTAAGTGATTACTTACACATTTTTGAGCCGAAAAATAAGAGGATTTTATGAAGAAAATACTCGGTCTTTTTTTGCTTTTCTTTTTTTGGCTGTTAAGCTCTCAAAACAATGTTTTTGCTAAAGAAGTATTATCTCTAAAAGAGCTTATTGTTATAGGGCTAAAAAACAACCCTCAGATACAGGTTGCGATAAAAAGTAAGGAAGGTTCTGTTTTTTATAAAGACTATGTTAGGGCAGGCTTTTTCCCGTTTTTATATTTAAAGTACGAGTTTGACAGAAAAGATCCAGGTAAGGGGCTGCCTAATCAGGAGGTGCATTCTTTTGGTCCTTATTTAAACTGGAACGTTTTTTCAAGCTTTTCTACCTGGTACTCCTATCAAGAGGCCTTAAAATTGATATCAGCTCAGGATTTTATGGTAAAAAAAACCATGTTAGACGTGTCTTTAAACATTATCCAGGCTTATTTAGAATACTTTAAACAAAAGGCCTTGTATGAAGCTGCGTTGGTTGACCTGGAAGACGCTAAAACCCTTTTAAGGTTAGCCAAAAAGAAATACGAGGTTGGTCTTTCTCCTTATGCAGATGTGCTTGATGCTGAAGCCAAGGTTAAACAGGCAGAGTTTAACGTGACTAACTATAAGTATACCGCAGACATAGCCAAAGCTAAGGTTCTTACCTTAATAAACTATGATGTCCTTAAGGTAGAAGAAATAGAATTTTTACCTTTGGACGAAAAAAACATAGAGATAAAAGATTTAAATTTTTATCTTAAAACCGCTCTCGAAAAAAGGCCAGAGGTTAAAGCCAAAGAAAATGAGGTTTTAGCTCAAGAAGATCGGGTCAAAAGCATAAAAGGAAAGTTTGGCCCTACCGTAGACCTGTTTAGTAGTTATTATCAGGTAGACGATAAATTTTTTCCTGATAAACAAAACGAATTTACGGCAGGTTTTCGGATAACCCTACCTATTTTTACAGGTTTCCAACGAATAGCAGAATTAAATAAAGAAAAAACAGGGTTAGAGCAAAAAAAATTAGAAAAGTTAAATACCGAACTTCAGATAAAACAGGAAGTTTTTACCAGTTATAAAAACTATCAAACAGCTAAAGAAAACTTTGAAAGCGCCCTTGCCTGGTTAAAAAGTATGGAAGAAGACTATCGGATAGTTCAAAAGAAATACGAAACCGGATTAGCAAGCATCGTAGATGTAACCACCCTTTTAGCCCGGCTTTCAGAAGCAAGGTCGAAGGTAGCAGTGTCTAAGTATAACTTGATATATTCCTTCTACGAACTTTATAGAATGACTGGTGTTATTCCGGAGTTAGATTTATGAAAAAATGGGTGTTTTTATGGTTGATCGTTTGTTTGTTTTTTTTGGGGTGTCAGAAAAAATCAGAAAAAAAGGCTAACCTTTTACCTTCTTCTTCTACCAAGGTAGAAAGGGGAACAATTTATTTAGAGGTAACAGCTACCGGAGCGGTAAAACCTCAGGTCGGAGCTCAAGTAAAAGTAGGCTCAAGGATTTCAGGAAGGGTAGAAAAACTTTTTGTTACCACAGGAGATAAGGTTAAAGCAGGTCAACTTATAGCCATCATAGAACATCAAGACCTTCAGGAAGAGGTTAACAGAGCTTTTAACGAATATAAAGAAGCCTTAGCCAATTTAGAAAAGATAAAACAGGTTTATCCTCATCAGATCTCAGCACAAACTAAAAAAGTTAAATCATCTATGGCAGAACTCCTTCAAATAGAAAGAGAACTTCAAAGAAACAAGATGCTTTTCCAGGAAGGTCTTATTTCAAAAAATGATCTCGAACGGTTAGAAAGAGATTATGAGGTAAAAAAATCTACTTTAGAATATGAAAAAGCTAATCTTGAGGCTTTAAAATCTGAGTATGAAAAGCAGTTATCCATCGCCAGAGCCAGTGTAGAGGCTGCTAAAAATGTTTGGAATGCAGCTAAGATTAAACTTAATTATGCCTTTATTTACTCCCCTATTTCTGGGGTGGTTTCAGAGGTTACAACCCAACAAGGAGAAACTGTGGTAGCAGGGTTAAACGCCCCTACTTTTATTACGGTGGTTGACCTCTCAAGACTTCAAGTAGAATGTTATGTAGATGAAACAGACATAGGAAAAATTTCAGTAGGTCAAGAGGCTACTTTTACCGTAGACAGCTATCCCAACAAGGTCTTTAGGGCTAAAGTAAAAAAGATATACCCTGGTGCTATCATCAAAAATAACGTGGTTTTTTATGATGTGGTGCTTGAAATTTTAGACCCCTATGAAAATCTACTGCGTCCTGAGATGACAGCCCAGGTTAACATCATAGCCGGGAAAAAAGAAAACGTACTTCTGGTGCCTTCCAAAGCAGTAAAGATAGACCCCCAAGGAAATTATTTTGTGATGGTAAAAAAAGGGGATAAATGGGAAAAAAGATTAATTAAAATAGGCTGGGAATCCAAAGGAAAAATCGAAGTAGTAGAAGGGCTGAAAGAAGGTGAGGAAGTAGGTTTGTGGGAGACAAAATAGTAATCCTGGAAGATATTCAAAAAACCTATCAAATTGGGAAGGTTTCCTATCAAGTTCTAAAAGGAATAGACTTAGAGGTAGAACAAGGAGAATTTTTAGTAATCATGGGAACTTCTGGGAGTGGGAAAACGACCCTTTTAAACATCATAGGTCTTCTTGATAAACCTACCTCAGGCAGGTATTTTTTAGAAGGAGAAGAGGTGAGTAAGTTTGACAGTAAAAAATTGGCTTATATAAGGAATAGGAAACTGGGGTTTATCTTTCAGGCCTTTCATTTAGTCCCATGGGCAACCGCTTTAGAAAACGTGTTGTTACCTTTACTTTATAGACCGGAAGGATTTTCTAAAGATGATGAAAAAAGAGCTATTTCTTTGCTTGAAAGATTGGGGTTAGGAGAAAGAATTCATGCTAAACCTAAAGAACTTTCAGGAGGACAACAACAAAGAGTGGCAATAGCCCGAGCCTTGATCACCAATCCTAAACTGCTTTTGGCAGATGAACCTACAGGCAATCTTGACAGTGCAAGCAGTAAAGAAGTGATGAACATATTTAAAGAATTAAACGCCGAAGGACTTACTATTATAATGGTTACTCACGACCCAGAAATTGCCAAAAACGGAAAAAGAATAAAAATCATAGCAGACGGAATTTTTGTAGATGAAAAACAGGTTTAAACAGGCCTTTTTAAAGGATACATTAAAAGAACTTCTTTCAAACAAGATAAACCTGGTTTTTATGCTTTTAGCTTTGATCATAAGTTTAACGGCTTTAAACACCATCTATTCCCTAGGAGCCTCTGCGAAAAAACAGGTCTTAGATGTATTAGCTAACCTTCAGTTTGGTAAAGATGCCATGCTGGTTATTGCTGGAGGAGGAAAAATCATAGGGGTTACTACCACAAGAACAGATACCATGAAAATGAAGGATGTAGAAAACATAGAAAGACTTGAGTTTGTCAAGCTTGTCTCTCCTTGGGTAAGAGGTATTCTTGAGGTTTCCTATGAAGGTTTTTCTGAAAAAATGAGGATAGAAGGGGTGACTCCGTCTTATAGTTTAGCTAACAACTGGTATACCAAAGAAGGAAGGTTCTTTAGTGAACAAGATTTAAAGAACATGGCTAAGGTATGCGTTTTGGGAGCAGAAGTACCCCAAAAAATTAAAGCTAAACAGGTTATAGGTAAAAAAATAAAAATTGGTGGGGAATATTTTGAGGTTATAGGAATCTTAGAACCAAAGCCTTCGTTTGGACATTTTAGACATGATGAAAGGATTTTAATCCCTTTAACCACAGCGATGAGAAGGGTGTTTAACAAGGACTATTTGGATGCGATGAAAATTCTTTTTAAAGAAAACACAGACATAGAGCTGGCTAAAGAAACTATCCGTGGCATACTAAGACAAAACCATAACCTTTATGGTATTCAGCCTGATGATTTTAGACTTATCACCCCAGATATGGCCATAGAAAGATTTACAGCAACCACTAGGATACTTACCGTGTTTTTATTAGCTATTTCAGTAATCAGTTTGGTGATAAGTGGGGTGATCATCATGAACTTGATGTATGCTAACATAGAAGAGCGTGCCCCGGTAATAGCGTTAAGATTAGCCTTAGGGGCAACCCCTTCTAACATAATTCAACATTATCTTACCATGGCCTTAATAGTAGCTTTAATAAGTGGTTTTATCGGATGGTGGTTAAGTTTAGGGCTGATGCAACTTATCTCCTTTTTTAGCCCTTTAAAACCTCTTTTTTCCTGGGCTACCTTTTTTATAAGCCTTGGTTTTTCTATGTTGACCACCATCATTTTTAGCCTTATCCCAGCTTATAAAGCCACCCAAATAGAACCTTCTATCTTATTAAAAAGCCTATGATGTTAAAATACAAACTACTTTGGGGTGGATTGTTTTATAAGAAGTTAAGGCTTGTTTTGTCTATTATCGGTATCATCATCGGGGTCTCTTCTTTGCTTTTGATGAACGCCTTTGGAGAGGCAGCTAAAATCAGGACTTTAAAAGAAATAGAAACCTTTGGGCCAGAGGTTTTGATGGTAGTGGCTGGAAACGTAAGGGTTTCTGCAGGAAGAGCCATTCAAACAGAGATAACTACCACCCTTAAACCTGAAGATGCAGAGGCTTTACGAAAGATAGGTGGTATCCGCTTTATTTCTCCCTATTTTACCGGAGATGCTATCGTAAGATATGCGGGAAACACGGTAAGTACCGTTTTAAACGGGGTTAACGAAGAATATCTAAGACTAAGAAAGTTTTCTTTAGAAGAAGGTAGAAACTTTCTGAAAGACGAGATTTTAAGCTATAAAAAAGTGGTAATCTTGGGAAATAAGGTCAAAGCACAACTTTTTGGAAAAGAAAATCCTGTAGGACAGACCATTCTTATAAACAAACTCCCTTTTAAGGTTATCGGGGTTTTAAGTCCTATAGGGATAGATGCTAGCAATGCAGACCAGGATGATCAGGTACTTATACCTTATACCATAGCTATTTCTGCGATTTACAACGTTGATTACATAAGAGGTATTTTTATCTCAGTAGAAGACCTTTCAAACCTTTCCTTTATCGAAAAACAAATCGATTCCATCCTGTCTAAAAGGCATAAGGTTACTGAAAAAAACAAAGATTTTACCATAGTTAAGGCTGAAGATATTCTTCAAGCTAAAACCCAAACAACCAATCTTTTTTCTTCTCTAGTAAAAAGTATTTCCGTTCTTTGTTTAGTGGTTGGTGCTTTAGGAGTAACAGCCATCATGACCCTTGCGGTTAATGAACGTAAAAAAGAAATAGGAATAAGAAAGGCTTTAGGTGCTAAAGAACAAGACATTTTGTTACAGTTTTTGATAGAAAGTGTAATCGTTACCCTATTAGGAGGTATTATAGGGATAGTTTTAGGAGTGGTTTTAACCCTTATCCTGTTGCCTCTTTTTAACTATCCTTTGATATTTCCTGTTATTCCTATCCTTACCTCTACAGGGTTAACGATAATTTTTGGGATTTTTGCAGGGGTTTATCCATCTTATAAAGCCTCTAAGGTGGATCCTATAGTACTCTTAAGATCCTTTTAGACTTCTTGTAAAAACCTCTTTAAGGCGTTATAATAACACCCATGAAAGTGTTAAAAACCACCCGGTTAGAATTTTTAAAAGACCTAAATTCTGCCCAGCTTGAGGCAGTACAAACAATTTTTGGTCCCCTTTTGGTAATAGCTGGGGCAGGTTCAGGAAAAACTAAAACTCTTACCTCAAGGATGGCCTATTTAGTAGCACAAGGAGTTCCTCCAGAAAAAATATTGCTATTAACCTTTACAAAAAGAGCTTCGAAAGAGATGATTCAAAGAGCTGGACTTCTTTTAAAAATAGACTGTGATAAGATCATGGGAGGAACTTTTCATTCTATAGCTCAATACATGCTTAGGTTTTACGGCTATCTTCTGGGTTATCCTTCTAACTTTACCATTATTGATAGAGGAGATTCTGAAGATTTGATAAATCTTTTGCGGAATAGCTTAGGACTTGCTGAGGCCAAAAAAAGGTTTCCTAAAAAAGAGACGTTAGCAAACATTTACAGTAAAATGATAAACCAACAAAAAACCTTAGAAGAACTTTTAAAAAACCATTATCCCCAGTTTTTAGATTTTTATTACGAGATAGAAAGGCTTTTGATAGAATATCAAAATTACAAAAAAGAACATCATCTAATGGATTACGATGACCTTTTAGTAAACTGGCTTACCATACTTAAAAACTTTCCTCAAGTAAGAGAGGAAGTAGGGAAACGTTTTGAGTTTATCATGGTAGATGAATACCAAGACACCAATACTCTTCAAGGGGAGATCATCAGATATATGGGAGAAAGGCATCAAAACGTAATGGTAGTGGGGGATGATTCTCAAAGTATTTATGGATTTAGAGGAGCTAATTATAGAAATATTTTTGATTTTCCTAAACTTTTCCCTAACACTAGAATCATTAAACTGGAACAAAACTACCGAAGCACACAACCTATCTTAGACTTAGCCAACCATATCATCGCTAAATCTAAACTAAAGTATACGAAAAATTTATTTACCCTAAGAAAAAACGGGGAAAAACCTATTTTATTCTTTGCCGAAGATGAGGCAGATTCAAGCAGGTTTATCGCAGAAAAAGTTTTAGAACTAAGAGAAAAAGGGATAAAACTTTCACAGATGGCGGTGCTTTTTAGGTCTGCTTCTCATTCTTTTGATTTAGAGATGGAACTTGCTAAAAGAGGAATACCTTTTATAAAATACGGAGGGTTAAAACTTTTAGAAGCAGCTCATATAAAAGATTTCATTTCTATCTTAAGAATAATGGTTAATCCTAAAGACTTTTTGTCCTGGAACAGGGTGCTTTTACTGCTTGAGGGTATTGGACCAAGAACAGCAGAAAAGATATTGGAAGCTATCAAACAAACCTCTAACGACCTATTCTTTTCTTTAGAACGACTCCCTTATAAATTTTCTTTTTTAGAGTTCAAAAATCTAATCTCTCTCCTAACCGGAGTTAATAGTTTTAAAGATAAACCTTCTCAGTGTTTACTAAAAGTTTGGGAGTTTTATCAGCCTGTGTTTCAAAGATTATATTATGAAGATTATCACCGAAGAGAAAGAGATATAGAAGCCCTTATAGACCTTTCCGAAAAATACACTACTTTAGAAGAATTTCTTACAGACTTAATGTTAGAACCTATAGAGATAACAGAAAAAGATCCTGATAGCCTTACCGACCATTTAATCCTTTCTACCGTACATTCCGCCAAAGGATTAGAATGGCATACTGTTTTTATTATCTCACTTATAGAAGGTAGGTTTCCTTCGGTTTACAGTTTAGAAAACGAAGAAGAATTAGAGGAAGAAAGAAGACTTTTTTATGTAGCGGTAACCAGAGCAAGAGAAAATCTATTTCTTATATCTCCTTTAACGACCTACGTAAGAGGAGAAGGGAAAACCTTAGCACGAATCTCTCAGTTTGTGAAAGATTTACCTCCCAATTTGGTAAGAATTTATTCCAGAAAAGAGGAACCAAAAAAGGGTACTAACGAATCAGATAACGGTAAAAAAATAGGTGAAATCAGCTTTACAGAAAATTTCATTCGTTTTAGGGTAGGAGATATGGTAAAACATCCCCACTTTGGTTTAGGAGAGGTAATGGAGGTCCTTAGTGAAGAAAAGGTTAGGGTAAATTTTACGCAAAAAGGTCCTACCCTTCTCAATCTAAAATATACAAAGTTAGAAAAAGTTATAAACTAAGGACTTATGCTTGAACGGGTTGAACTTTCCAAAAAAATTACTTTAAGTGTACTACAAAGAAACATTTCTTTAGGATCTTTAGAATACCTTCCCACACATATTAAACAAAATCTTGATTTTCATTTAAAAAAGGCTATTCTTCTTTATTCTCAACACAAAGTAGAGTATCTTACCATAAAACCTATAACAGGTAACAGCCTCGAAATACAAGTCTTTGATAGTTCAAAGTTTGAGATAGGAAAAATAATACTGATAATCCTCCAAGAAGGGCAAATAAGATATATTTTCCAATGTCTTGTCAAAAAAATAGAAAACAATCGGTTAGAGGTCGAAATTTTACCTCCAAGATATGACGAAAGGATAAAAATATCCGGGAACATTCCAGTTTTTATGTCTATAATGCAAAAAAATATAGGTAATCAATTTTTGCAATCAGATTATTACCTGATAAGAGAAAGTAACTTTGATATTAAATTTTTTGAGGAAACACAAGAAATCTACTTTTATGACCTGGTTATAGATAATCAAAATAACGTTGACCCTGTATTTAAAAATTATATTTCTAAAAATAACTTGATGGGAGTTTTGGTAGACATAAGTAGTGGAGGGGCTTGTGTTAAGGTCCCCAGTTTATTATTATCCTTTTCTGAAGAAGATTTAAACCAACTTTTTATGTTTTATTTAAAATTTGAAATACCTTCAAAAGAAAAAAAAATCAAGTTTGGATTGCTTTCTTCTCTTAGAAATCTTAGATACGAACAAAATTCAACCTATTTCCATTTTATGTTTCTACTTTCTTTTAAAAACGAAATTTGGAAAAAGATAAAATCTTTACTAACTTTTTCCACCTTCGTTTAAACTTTCTAAAACTTCAACCGCAAGGTCTATCGGGTTTTTACCTTGAAGTTTAAAACTAATTTTTGTCCCTTTTTTATCCTGTTTGGTATAAAAAGAAAGTCCTTTTTTATTAAGGACTCTAAATCGAGGTAATATTTCCTTCTTTTTTATCAGAAAAATGAGTTCGTTTCCTCTTAACTCTACTAACGGTATCTTTAAATCTTTCATGTATATTTTTAAAAGATAGATTTTAACTAAATTTTTTACAGGTTCAGGCATCTCTCCGTATTTATCTCTTAAAAGCTCTATAAACTCTAACAAATCCTCTTTGGTTTTATTTACCACCAACTCTCTGTATAAACTCAATCTTTCTTCAGTCTCAGGAACATACTCCTTAGGAATAAAGGCAGGCACCTTTAGGTTAACCTCTGGCTCCCAGTCTTCTATATCTTCCCCTTTTAAAGCTTTTATGGTATTTTCAAGGAGCTCTAAATATAGTTCATATCCTACCGTATTGATATGTCCTGCTTGTTTTATTCCCAAAAGCTCCCCTGCCCCTCTAATCTTCAAATCACTCAAAGCTAATTTAAAACCTGCGCCTAAATCAGTAAACTTCATCAAAGCTTTAAGTCTTTTTTGTGCGTCTTCGGAAAGATTCTTTAACGATGGTACAAGCAAATAAGCATAGGCTGTTTCTTGAGAACGTCCAACTCTGCCTCTTAACTGATAAATGTCAGCCACCCCTAACATGTCAGCCCGGTTAATGATGATAGTATTAGCCGAAGGTATGTCTATTCCACTTCCTATAATAGGGGTACAAACCAACATATCTATCTCTTTATTTAAAAATTTATAAAGGTTTTTCTCTATAAGTTCTGACGGCATCTGTCCATGAATGATTTCTACTTTGACTCCTGGACATAATTTTTTAACGTAGTTGGCCAAAGAACTTAGACCATGTATCCTTGGATTTACAAAAAAAATCTGTCCCCCTCTTTCCAGTTCTTTTTCTATCGCATATTTTATCACCTCTGGGTCAAATTTTGCTAGAACGGTTTTAATAGGTTTTCTCCCTTCAGGAGGAGATTCGATCACCGAAAGATCAAAAACCCCAAGTAAACTTAACTGCAAACTTCTTGGTATGGGTGTAGCTGAAAGAGAGAGAACTTTTACGTTTTTTTTCAATCGTTTTAATTTTTCTTTTTGTCTTACCCCAAACTTATGCTCTTCATCTATAACTATAAGCCCTAAATCTTTAAACTCTACATCATGGGAAAGTAGTCTATGGGTACCTATAACTACCTTGATTTCACCTTCAGCCAGAGCTTTTAAAGTTTGTTTTTGTTCTTTTTCGCTTCTTAGCCTTGATAAAACCCCAACCTTTATCCCAAAAGGTTCAAGCCTTGGTTTAAAATTACGATAATGTTGCTCTGCTAAAATGGTAGTAGGAACAAGAAAAGCTACCTGTTTTCCTGAATAAGCCACAACAAAAATAGCCCTCAAGGCTACCTCTGTCTTTCCAAAACCCACATCCCCTACCAAAAGCCTCTCCATCGGTTTATCACTACAAAGATCCTGCAAAATCTCTTCTATAGCCATCTTCTGGTCAGAAGTTTCTTCATAAGGAAAGGTGGCCCTAAACTCTTCATAAGCTAAAGCAGGAAAAGGAATAGAATAGCTTTTTAAAGCCTTCCTTTCTGCATAGAGAGATAACAGCTCTTGTACTACTTCGCTAAGCTCTTTTTCTATCTTTTTCCTTTTTATTAGAAAGGCTTTCTTCCCTAAAGCGTCTAACTTAGGAGGTTTTTCGGTTAAACTGACATAAGGATAGAGTTCGTCTAACCTAAATACCGGTAAATAAAGTTTATCTCCTCCCTCATATTCGATCTCTAAAAACTCACCTTCTACACCCTCAACGTTTAATATTTTTAGCCCTAAGTATTTTCCTATACCATAGACCCTATGAACCACTAAGTCTCCTGGTTTTAAATCTTCAAACTTCCTAAAATAACCTTTGGCTCTTTTAAGACCTTGCTTAGAACTTTTTTCTCTAAAATAGCTTCTTCCAAAAAGTTCAACTTCTGAAGTGACCCAAAACTTTTGGTCTTTTAGATAAAACCCTCGTTTTAAATAACCCTGTTTAAACTCTAACCCTTTGGTATCCTCTACCCCTCTTAACTTTAATCCCTCTAAAATGGTTTGAGAGATCTGAGAATCACCTACAACCAACCAAACCCTATCTCCCTCTTCTAAAGAAACCTTTAAAAGGTTAAACCCTGCCTCAATTCTTTCGTTAGGAGCTACTATCCCTATTTCCTTTTGCCCTACCTCAAGGTTTAAAGTCTCTTCATTGACAGAAGAAACCCAAAAAAGTTTGCCAGCCTTGATTAAACTACCTTTTTCCAGGTAATTAAAAAATTCTTGAGTAGTTAAATAAACATCCTCTGGTTCAAAAAAAAATTTCCCCTTTTCCTTAGCTTTAAGGGCATTTATACGAATCTTTTCCCAAAAACTTTCTATCTTATTTTCTATTAACTCCGGTTCATATACCAAAAAACAGGGTGTTTTTTTTAAATAATCAAAAGAAGAAGATGGTTGAGCATAAAAAATAGGCAACAAAAACTCGGGATTTTCGGTAAAACTTTTTTGCTCTATTTGGGTTAGCAACTTAGACAGATAGTCCTCTGGTATCTTTCCTTTCAAACTAAAAATTCTCTGATAAAGTGATTTTAAGTCTTCTGGCAAAAAAACCTCTTTACAAGGAACGATACTTATCTCTTCTAAGTTTAAAAAGCTTTTTTGGTTCTCTGGGTTAAAATGTTTTAACCCTATTATCTGGTCTCCAAAAAACTCAAGTCTTACTGGATATTCATAATTAGGAGACCAGATATCAACTACACCTCCTTTAACCGTAAAGGTTCCTTTTTCCCTAACAACCCCTACCCTTTCGTATCCAAGGTCTAAAAGCCGTAAAAGAAGATCTTCTCTATCTACCTTTTCTCCTAAGATAAGATAGACATACTCTTTTTTAAGCACTTCCTTAGGAACCAATTTTTTTAGAAAACTACAAACATCTCCTGCTATCACTTTATATTGATTTAGGTTCCAGAGAATCCCCAATCTTTCGGTTTCTTCCTGAGAGTAAGACAAGGTGTCTTTAAACGGAAGTAAATCTATCTCCGGGTATAATCCGATCTTTTCTTCAGAAAAAATTTTAAAGGCTTGAAAAAACTCTTCTGCTTGACTAAATTCTGGAAAAATAGCCCAAACAACCTGGTCCTTAGGGAAAGGACCTCTTATAGCCTCAGCTACAAAACAAGCCAAAAAACCAATGTTATCAGAATTTAAAGACAGTTTAAATTGATTTTTATTAAAAATTTTTTCTAAATTTTTAAATAAAAACACTTTAGAGTTCATCTTAGTCTTTAAACATATTAAAGACTGGCTAAAAATTTAATTAAAAAAACCGAAAAATCAAGGTCAATGGTATTATGTTTTCTGACTATCCTTAGATAATATTTCTGGATACTTTGAAAGAAGTTCTTCCTCTGGCAACGGTTTTTCTAACAAAAATCCTTGGACATAATTAAAACCTAATTTTTTAACTATATCAAGCTGTTCCTCTGTTTCAACCCCCTCTGCTAAACTCTCTATCCCTAACCTTCTTGCCAGTAACACAATCACCTCTACCAAATCTCTATCCCTCTTTTTTTCAACCACACCTTGGATAAAACTCCTGTCCACCTTTATCACATCAACAGCCAATTCCCTTAAATAACTTAACGCACAATATCCTGTCCCAAAATCATCTATAAAAACCCTTATCCCCCTTCCCCTTAACCTCTTTATCACATCACTTGCATACCCCACATCCTCTATAAACACTCTTTCTGTTATCTCTAAACTCAAATCCTCACCACTAAACTTATTCAAAAACCTCTCAACAAACCCCCTCCTACTAAACGACCTCCCTGATACATTAACTGAAATCGGAACCCTAAACCTCCTTGCCTTTTCCTCTATCTCCTCAAACATCCACTCCTCAAACTTAGGTAAAAACCGGCTCCTCTCCAAATAGTCTATAAACTCCGAAGGATTATAAATCTTACCATCCACCTTTATTCTAACCAATGCCTCCAACCCTGCCAGCCTCAAATCCTCTGCCCTAAAATATGGCTGATAAAAAAACACAAACCACCTATTTTCTAAAGCCTTCTCTAACAATTGGTCTAAAGAAATAATCTCCTGGGCCTTTAACTCCATATGTGAAGCAAAAAATCTAAACTCACCTGCCCCTCCCCTCTTTGCCTCACTTAGCGCCAATGAAGCCTTCTCCAATAGCTCCCTTACACTTTTTCCGTCTCCTGGATAATAACCAATACCTACGTTAGTAGCAACCACTATCTCCTGCCCATCTACCTCTACCCTTATCTCCTTAACCAAACCAAGCCTATCTATCAACCCCCTTACATCTCCATAATCTTCCTTCCTCAGAAAACATCCAAACTCATCTGCCCCAAGTCGAGCTATCAAATCCTTACTTCCTGGGAAAATACCCTGTAAAACCTTACCAATCTCCTTTAAAACCCTATTTCCTACCTCAAAACTATAAGTCCGGTTGATGTAGGTAAAATTAGATATATCTATAACTACCAAAAATCCCTCAACCACTTCACCTAAAAGCTTGTTAACCCTCCTCTCAAAACCTTCAACATTCAAAAGACCTATCAAAGGATCCTCTAACATAACCTTCTCTAACTTGGCTATCAACTCCCTTTCCTTACTAACATCCCTGCCTAAAAAAATAAACCTTCTTACCCCTCCTCCAATCTCTATGGGATAAATCTTCATCTCCATATATATTTTTTTTATAGAACAAAACAATACATCCTCAAATTTATCTCCTTCTTGAGATACAAACTTCAAAAATACAGGATAAAAATCAGAACCATCCGATAACTTAAAACCAAACATCTCTATAGATTGACCAACAATCTCATTAAAAGACCTACCACATCCCCTCAACACTGTCTCGTTGCAAAAAACTATCTTGCCTTCTTCGTCTAAAATAAATACAGCTGCCGGAGATTTAAGAAGAGCTTGAGAGATGATAACATTGTTTCTAATCTCCTCTATCCTCTTTAACGCAAACTCTATGTCTCCTTTAAGCTCCTCTAAAAGCCCTAAAGTCTCATCGGTAAAAAAATTGGGCTCCTTGGCATAAAGCCCTAACACACAATAAGGATTACCATCTTTATAGATAGGTATCCC
>NZ_JASUTP010000032.1:0-15647 GCF_030445475.1 Thermodesulfobacterium sp.
CCAGTTGATAAGCCTCTTTAGAGGAGACAGAAAGGCTTGATTAGTTTTTAAAAAATTCGCTTTCTTTAAAAACCTCTGCCGTAAAAAGATAGATTTCTACGTCTTCTTCCTTATAACAGTTAGGATGAAGGCCAGCTTTAAGACAGAGGTGTTCTAAAAAGGTCTTTTTGTCCCAACCATACTCTACAGGTACTTGAGGAAGGAGTACGCCTCGATAAAAGCCTTTGATTAAATATACCCCGTGTTTCCCTACCTCTATCTCTTCTATAGTTCCTTTTTTAAGAGGAGATAGAACTGAAATTTCTATTTCTGTAAGAGAAAGCTCCTCCTTTGTAAGGGGTGGAAACCTTGGGTCTTTAAAGGCTGCAGAGATAGCCATTTCTTGGATTACTTGATAGAGAGGGTATAAAGGTTCGATAATCCCGATACACCCTCTCAGATTGCCTTCCTTAAGCAAGGTCACAAAAGCCCCTCTCTTTTGTTTAAGAGAGGGGTATTTGTCTGGAGGGTTAATTAGTTCATAAGTTCCTTTAAAATAGTCTTCTAAGGTTTTTCTTGCCAGTTTTAAGCAAAAAAGTTTTTCTTGAACGGTTAACATATTTTTATCGCAAGTTAAACTTGTTGAGAATAAACTCCGGACCTACCCAACCTATTACAACTTCTCCGTCTGGGAAGATAAAAGCAGGGGTCCCGGTTACTCCTATTTTGTTAAACATAAAATCTATGTTTTTTTCTATTTTTTCTTTTCCTGAAGCACAAAGGTTAGCCCCTTTATATCCTTGGATAAGGTCTTGAAAACCTTTTTTATCACAGATAAGAGATATAGATTTATTTTTGGCCTCGGGATGTAAAGACTCTAAGGGTAAAAGTATGGTTTTGACCGTTATCTTCCCCTCTTTAGCCAGGTTTTCTAACACAGGTTCAGCACGTTTACAGACAGGACAGTCAGGGTCAGTAATAAAGTATACTACGTTAGGAGAGTTGCCATAGGTAAGGTCAACAAGCTTTTCTACCTCGGACAGCGTGTTTTTATCAAGCACTTTTTTGTTTAATTTTTCCATCTCTTCTCTCATGATATCTTTTTTTTGTGCTATGTCAATGATGTTCCCACTTATGATGTAATTTCCTTTTGCGTCAGTATAAAACAGAGCTTTATTAAACTCCGATATTTTAATCACTACTTTACATAACCCTGGAATCGGTGATTTTTCGATTTTTTCTATTTGAATTCCAGGCTGAAGGTTATCTAATTTTTTTTGGAATTCTTTTACTGTAGGACAACCGCCTGAACCTCCTAATCCTTTACTACATCCTACTAAAATAAAACTCAAGCTTAACATCAAGGGAACGAATTTTTTGGTCATGAGAACCCCCTGCTTAGTCTTTTAAATCTCTTTGATGATAAAGTTTTCTAAAGGTTGTCTGGAGGTCCTTTTACTTTGATCATCTGGATATCCTAAAGCGATAAAAGCTGCAAGTTCGTATTTCTCCTTAGGTAAGGAGAGGACCTCTTTTACTTTTTCTTCGTTTTTTAAGATTTCACCTAACCAACAGGCCCCAAGACCAGAGGCATGAGCTGCAAGCAGGATGTTTTGGATACAAGCCCCTGCAGATTGATGGTCTTTTATCTGGTGGTACATCCTGTCTTTATCTAAAAACACGCCAATTAAAACCGGAGCCTTTTTGATGATTTCATGATATCTGGTTAAGGCTGCCAGCTTTTGTTTAATTTCTTCAGACCAGACTATTACAAACCTCCAAGGTTGGTTATTTAACCCAGAAGGAGCCCATATACCTGCTTCTAACAGCTTATAAATTAATTTCTTGTCAGGTTTTTGGTCTAAATACTTTCTTATACTTCTTCTATCAAAAATAGCCTTAAATACTGCTTCTTTTAGCTTGTCTTTTTCCATAGCCTTCCTTTCCTGTGTTTATAAAATTTAAACTTACGATAACTTCCTTTCTGATGTTTTCAAGAAGATCTTTGTTATAAACAAAGGTTAAATCTGTAGGGATCCCTTTAAGTCTTGCTATAGTTCTTGTGGTTAAGATACCGATGTTTATCGCATCCATCAAGGCTTTATCATCATAAATAGCTCTGTCTGCCTTATGTGAGTAAGCAATACCCCAGGGGGGAATGATAGCCCCCATTGAGGTCATGGTAGTAATGATATAACCTCCTGTCCAGGCTCCCCCTTCGTCTGCCCCTACAGCTATAGCACCTACTACTTTTCCTTCGAGATAACTTGGTTCTCCGTAGGAGACCATGTTTTCAAGACAAGTCATGCGGTCTATCAGGTTTTTTAACTGCCCAGAAGGTGCAAACCAATAAATCGGGGTAGAAAAGATAATACCGTCTGCTTCATAGATTTTTTCTAAAATGATTTTTCCATAGTCTTCAAATATGCAAGGAAACTTACAGTTAGGCTCTTCGTCATGGATACATCCTATACAAGGTTTTATTTCTCCGTCGTAAACACTGACCAGCTCAGTTTTAGCTCCTTCTCTTTCTGCCCCTTTTAAGGCAGCAAGTAAAAGCTGAGCAGACCCACCGTTTTTGTGAGGCGAACCTAACACCCCTAAGACCTTCATACCGCTAAGGCCTCCCTCCAAAATTTAGGAAGACCAAAGGCTGAACGATGTATTTCATGAGAATAAAAGTATACATTTGGTAATTCTTTCCATTTTGGAATTTCTGGGTTAGGATAAGGGCATCTCATGATAAAAGCATTATCACTACCAAAGGATGGTACATTGCTTCTATAGCAAAACACCTCTTTTGCAGGATAAACGTTTATGAAGGTTTTATAAGTTTCTGTAAAAATGTTTTTCATCGTAAACGGAGTCCCACATTGTTGTACAACAACTCCTTTAGGACAAAGCTCATAAAGCATCTGATGAAATTTTACTCCAAACAGGGCATGAGAAAGCTCCTGCGTAATACCTGTGTCACTTATATCAGGGTCTGTAGAATCTATGATTACCAAATCAAAGGCCTTCCCCTCATCTAAATATTTTTGCACCATAACAAAAGCATCTTCTACTATCAGTTTAAGCCTTGGGTCCTTTGGATCTTCAGGTAAAAGCTCAGGGAAGTATTCTTCTACTAACTTAGGTATTTTAGGGTCTATGTCTACGATAACCACTTCTTCTATCTCTGGATATTTCAAAAGTTCTCTTGCTGCCCCGTAGTCTCCTCCACCACAAATTAAAACTTTCTTAATACTACCTTCAGGGGTGGATTGAACAGGGATATGTACCAAAGATTCATGGTAGATAAACTCGTCTCTTGAAGTAAACTGAAGGTTGTTGTTAATAAAAAGCATCCTACCCCAAAACTTGTTTTCTAAAATAAAAATATTTTGCATCCCTGATTCAGCATAAATAATAGTTCCTAAATAAGAATAAAGATAATCTATGTTTACAAATTCTCCAAAAAGTACCCTTACGCCTTTGGTTTCAGTGGGAAGGGCTTTACTCATAATATCTTTGACCATAGGAAACCCCTTTTAAGGATGTTTTAGAGAAGTTAATGGCTAATCCAAATTTTAAAACTTTTAAAAGGTTTGTCAACAAAGAATTAAAGCCCTAAGGTTTTTAGTTTTTCTATTAATTTTTTTTGCTCTTCAGTAAGAGCTTTTGGTATTTTAGGAACTAAAACCACATAAAGATCCCCTCGTTTTTCTCCAGTGATGGGGAGGCCTAACCCTTTGAGTCTTAGTTTAGCTCCAGGTTTGGTTAAAGGTGGAACTTTGGCTTTAACCTTTCTTCCTTCAGGGGTTTGGATTTCTACCTCATCGCCCAAGAAAAAACTGCTCACAGGAAGTTCTTTTTCTATGATAAGGTTACTGTCTTCAACCTTATAGCCTGAAGAAGGTATTATTTTTACTCTAAAAAGATATTCCTTTGTGGTTTTCCCTGATTTCTTTTTTACCCTAAGGATTTGTCCATCTTTTACATTTTGAGGTATTTTGATCTTTATGGTTTCATAAGTTCCTGGAAGAATAACTTCTTTTTCCCCACCTTTTATAATCTCATCGGTAGTAAGAGGAAGGTCTAATTGTATGGTTTCATAAACCTCGCCAAATGGGCTAAAGTCTTCTTCTCCTCCAAAGTGGGTTCCAAAGAGGTTGCTAAAAATGTCCCCTAAGTCAAAAATAAATGTTCTACCTCCCCTCTTGTTTTTCTTAAAAAATCCGCCTAAGTCAATTCCTATATCTCTAAAGATGGTCTCGAAATCGAAATCTCTAAAGATGTCTTCTTGCGTATATCTTCTCTGGAATTCTGTTGACCCATAAAGGTCATAAAGCTTTCTTTTTTCAGGGTCTGACAAAACTGCATAGGCTTCGTTTATTTCTTTAAACTTTTCCTCTGCTTCTTTGTTGCCTTTGTTTCTGTCAGGATGATATTTCATGGCCAGTTTACGATAGGCCTTTTTAATCTCTTCTTGCGTAGCATTTCTTGGAACTCCAAGGATCTCATAATAATCCTTAGACATAAACTTACCCTCCGGTTTCCTTTTTATACAAAAAGTTCTTTTTATACAAAAAAATAAGACTTTTTAAGGCAAAAATCAACAGAAAGAGTTGAAAAAGTAAAGCTTTATTCTGTAGGAGGGAGTCTTCTTTGAGAGGTAGGGTAGGGTAGGATGGTTGAAAGAGCTTTCATAGTTTCTTCGGATACCACAATTTGTTTAAAAACTTTGATCCCTGCTTCCTTTATAGCCTCTTTCCAAAAAAGGTCCCTTTCAAAATCTCTGCTTTCGTAGTCATATTCATAGTAGACTTCTTTGATTCCAGCAGAGGCGATTAATTTTAGACAAACATAACAAGGAGCAAGCGTACAGTAAAGACTGGCTCCTTCTACTGGAATTCCAAATCTTGCGGCCTGAGCGATCGCGTTAGCCTCAGCATGAGTAGCCCTACAGAAATTATATTTATCTATGTCTGGAATCCCCTTTTCTCTTCTAAAACAATAGGTAGGTCCTTTATCTGTACAATGCCAAGCCCCAGGCATGGGGCCGTTGTATCCGGTAGCTAAAATTCTTTTGTCTTTTACTATCACCGCGCCTGTAGGTCTGGAATTACATCCGGACCTTAGTGCAACCATCTTTGCTATAAGCATAAAATATTCATGCCAGCTTGGACGTTCCATAAGATCTTACCTCTTGTAAAAAGGGAACCTTTCGCAAATCTCTCTTATTTTTTGCCTTATCTCTTTACGCAATCCTTTTTTATCTGGATTTTTCAAAACAGCACACATGTAGTGAGCCACCTCTTCTACTTCTTTTTCCTTTAATCCTCTGGTAGTAATCGCTGGGGTTCCTATCCTGATCCCGCTGGTAATCCTTGGAGGACGTGGGTCAAAAGGTATAGCATTTTTGTTGACCGTAATACCTGCCTCTTCTAAAAGTTTTTCAGCCTCTGCACCGGTAAGGCCGTTTACCGAAACATCTACCAAAATCAAATGATTATCTGTACCACCAGTAACAATCCTAAAACCTTCAGCTTTAAACACTTCCGCTATAGTTTTAGCGTTTTTAACCACTTGTTGTTGGTAGGATTTAAACTCAGGCTCTAAGGCCTGTTTAAAACAAACAGCTTTAGCAGCTATTACGTTCATGTGAGGACCACCTTGTATACCTGGAAAAACCGTTTTATCTATGATTTTTGCAAACTTTTCTTTACAAAGAATAAATCCACCTCTTGGTCCTCTTAAGGTTTTATGGGTGGTTGAGGTCACAAAATCAGCATAAGGAAGGGGCGAAGGGTGGATACCTGCGGCTACTAAACCCGCGATATGCGCCATGTCTACCATCAAGAAAGCCCCTACTTCCTGGGCTATCTGATAGAAAGCTTCAAAGTCTATGGTTCTGGGATAAGCACTAGCTCCTGCCACTATGAGTTTAGGCCTATGTTCAAGGGCTAACCTTCTTACCTCTTCGTAGTCGATGGTTTCAGTTTCCCTTGATACACCATAATGAACGATTTTGTAAAGTTTCCCAGAAAAATTAACAGCAGCTCCGTGAGAAAGATGGCCTCCATGTGAGAGGTTCATCGAAAGTATGGTATCTCCAGGGTTTAATACAGCAAAATATACAGCCATGTTAGCCTGAGTACCAGAATGGGGTTGTACGTTAGCATGCTCAGCCCCAAAAAGCATCTTTACTCTCTCTATGGCAAGTTTTTCCACCTCATCTACATAAGTACACCCTCCGTAATAACGAGCCTCTGGATATCCCTCAGCATATTTGTTCATCAAATAAGAACCTTCTGCCTCCATGATAGCTTCATGGGCTAAGTTTTCAGAAGCTATCATCTCAAGCTGATATTCTTGTCTGTCTCTTTCTTTTTGTATTAATTCCCAGATATCTGGGTCTACTGTTTTTAAAAATGACATTGCCTTAACCCTCCCTAAAAATTTCTCTTAGATAAGTCAATTTTACCAGGTTTTTAAATTTCTTCTACTTGAAAAACACCTTCTTTTTGAGCCTGGTTAAATCGAGCTAAGTTTTTCCAGATTAAATAAGAAATAGAGGTATAGCCTAAGTTAAAAAATTCTAAGACCCAAAATTTAGGAGAAACCTTTATAGCTAAAAACAATAGTATTATCCCTACACCTATCGAGACCCAAAAGTTAATTTTAAAAAATTTTTCATAAAAACATGCATTTCTAAGCACAAAGGGGATGGTAAGAAGTTCTCTTACTACCTCAAAGGTTCGTTTTAAGTTATAATGGGATTTTCCATATATCCTTGGACGGTCAATTATAGGTATCTCACATACTTCTTCGTTTTTAATCCCAAAGAGAGCTGGTAAAAACCTGTGAAAACCATGGGGTATTTGATATTTTTTGGGTATAGGTGAAAGATAGGCCTTTAACGAGCATCCATTATCCCGTACTTTTAACCCTGTAAAAATACTAATTAACCAATTGGCTATTTTTGACGGAAGAACTCTTATCCAAAAATTTTCCTTTCTTTTTAACCTGAAACCAGTGACTACCTTATAACCTGTTTCTATCTTCTCTATTAGATCTACGATATACTTAGGGTCGTTTTGTCCGTCTCCGTCCATAGAAACGATAATATCTCCGGTAGCTTTTTGAAAGCCTGCAGTGAGACCCGCTGCTTCTCCACGGTTGCGATCCATGTTCAGTATTCTTAAAAAAGGATCTTTTTTTTTTAATTCTTTAAGGATTTCTAAAGTCCTGTCTGTGCTCCCGTCGTTTACAAAGATGATTTCGTATTGATACCCTTTAGCTTTAAGGGTTTCAAGAACAGTTTTAGCTTCTTGATAAACTATAGGAACGTTTCCTTCCTCGTTATGCACAGGTATAACAAGCGAAATCTTCATAAGCTATCCTTATTTCTGGAAAAATTCCCTTATACAGCTTATAACATAGTCTATTTCTTCATCAGTTAACTCAGGATACATAGGAATAGCAAGTGATTCTTTGGCTAGTCTTTCTGCTACAGGAAGGCTAAAAGATTTCTGATAGGTGATTTGATAACTTTTATGTAAGTGTAAAGGAATAGGATAATAATACCCTGTTCCTACACCTTTTTCTTTTAAAAAAGAGACTAACTCATCTCTAAAAGGAGTTCTTATTACATACCTATGATAAACACTTTGTCTGTGTTCGGGGTCAAGGGGAGGTAAAATAAGGTTTTTAAGGTCAGAAAGCCCTTCGTGGTATTTTTTAGCTATCTCTCTTCTTTTCTCATTTTTTTTGTCTAAAGTTTTAAGTCTTGCATTAAGAATGACAGCCTGAAGTTCATCAAGTCTTGAGTTAAATCCAAAAAAATGAGAATGGTTTTTTTCTACCTGTCCATGCACCCTTAGAAACTTAAGTTTAAAAGCTAATTCATCATCGTTGGTAACTACAGCTCCTCCATCTCCTATACAGTTAAGGTTTTTAACAGGACCACAGCTAAAACACCCTACTTTCCCAAAAGTTCCTACTTTTTTACCTTTATAGGTTGCCCCATGAGCATGAGAAGCATCCTCTATAAGGATAACTCCATATTTTTCACAAAAATCAAGTATTTCATCCATCTCTGCAGGATGTCCATACATATGAACCAGTATCAAGGCCTTGGTTTTAGGGGTTAATTTAAGATAAAGGTCATTTAAATCGGGACCAAAGGTCTTAGGGTCTACTTCTACTAATACAGGTGTGGCTCCTACCCAGTGAATAACCTCTAAGTCTGCGATAAACGCATTGGCTTGAAGTAAAACCTCATCCCCTTTTCCAATACCACAAGCTATAAGAGCCATAAGTAAGGCCGTGCTTCCGCAACTACACCCAAAGGCATATTTCACCCCTAAATATTCAGCCCAATTTTTCTCAAACTCCTGCAAATACTTTCCGTTTAAAATCTGCATAGAACTAAAAACTTCTTCCCACCCCTGGTATACTTCTTGTCTTATCTCTTCCCAAGATCTTTTTAAGTCTAAAAGAGGAATTTTTTTCATCTTAAACCCCTTATGGAAATTTTTTCCCTAATTTACAAGCTATAGGTTCAAAAGGGAATTTTATTTCTTTTCCTGTTTCTGCTGATTCATAAAGACCGATGATAGCTTCTAATGAAGGTATGGCCTCTTCTCCAACCACCAACCAAGGATCTTTTTCAGAATTGCTAAAATATTTTATCGCAGACTTTAAGTAGGTGAAATGAGACCATCCTAAGGGATGGTCAGGATTTTTTTCAAAACCTGAGACAAAATCTTCTATGTTTTCTACCCCATCGATGGCTAAATGGTCTAATCTGTTCATAGCAAAACCACCGATCACAGCTGAACCTTTTTCTGCCAACACTACCAATTCAGCCTTTAAGTCTTTAGGACGAGAACATGTGGTAGCCTCAATCGTACCTAAGGCCCCGTTCTTAAATTTTAATACACCAACTAAAAGGTCTTCTGCTTCTATATTTACCAAGTAGGTCCCCATTTTAGCAAAAACACTCTCTATAGGACCTCCTAAGTAATAAAGCATGTCTACAAAATGACATCCTTGCTGAGCCAAAGCTCCTCCATCAAAGGCCCAAGTTCCTCTCCAGGCAGCAGAGTCATAATATCTTTGGTCTCTACTCCAGTAAAATTTAGCAGAAAATAAAACAGGAGTTCCTAAAAGATTTTTAGATAAAGCTTCTTTTAGCTTTTGTACAGGAAGGTTAGCCCGATTTTGAAAAATGGTAACCAGTTTAAGCTGTTTCTTTTGAGCTAGATTAACCAAACGTTCGGCATCTTTAAGGGTAAGAGCCAGAGGTTTTTCTACCAAAAGATGTTTCCCAAATTTTTCAAGAATAATCTCTCCTACTTCAGCATGCATGCCGGAAGGAAGACAAAGGTCTACTACTTCTATGTTTTCTTTGCTAAGCATTTCTTGATAATCGGTATATGGTTTAGCAGAAAGAGACTCAGCAAATTTTTTGGCTCTCTCTGGTACTACATCAGAGACCGCAACCACCTCTACTTCTTCTTGCAAAGCTTGATAGATCTTTAGATGCCTTTCTGCTGCCTTCCCACAGCCTACAATAGCCAATTTAACTTTCATCTTTTTCCTCACTTTAAAATAAATAAACCTATACTAAAATATACCTAAAAATTTTCTTGTAAAGGCATTATGAACTTAAAAACTCAAGTTTTTCTGGTTTTATTTCTTACGACACTTTCTTTTTTGGTCTTTTCCTTTTTTCAACCTCCTTCATCGTATCAAGAGTTAAGAAGAGCCATTTTAGTCAAAGAAACCGTAAAAGATTTTAAAATTTTTCAAACCTATAACGGAGAACCTTATTTTACAAAACCTCCGCTCTATACATGGATAGCTTCAGTTTGGAGTAAACCCTTTTCTTCTAACCCGGATAACCTGATTTTTGGTTTGAGATGTTTTTCGGTGGTTTGTTATATAATCTTATTTTTGCTATTTATAAAGTTCTTTAATAAAGATTGGCAGTCTGCCTTTTTTTCTTTAATCATGCTTTTAGCTAATCTGCGTTTTCTTTCTTTTTTCAACAGGGTAGATATAGAACCTTTGTTTGTTTTATTCTCTTTTTTGATGTTTTATTTTTCCTACCTTTATTTATTTGTGGCCCCTAAAAGGATTTATCAATATCTTTTTTATGTGTTTCTAACGGCAGGTGTTTTAACCAGAGGTCCTTTAAACTTTTTTTATCTTCCAGGGCTTCTTGTTTATGGTTTGTTAACCAAAGATAAAAAGGTTTTCAAACTTTTGTTAAATCCCTTGGGCTGGTTAATACTACTCATTCCTTCTTTAGGTTGGTATAGTTATGGATATGTAGCTTTTGGAAAAGAAATATTTAAAGAGTTTTTAGATACTGACGTTAAAACTCGTCTGCTTGATCAAGCTAGAGATCCTTGGTATTATTACTTTAAGCATCTCTTTCTTAATTTTTGGTTTTGTTTTATCTTCCTTTTCTATCTAATTTGGAAACAAAAAGCCTACCATAAAGAAAAAGCAAAGGAAATTTGGTACAAGCTTATACAAAACAAGGAAGTTTTTTTCTTGTCGACCGTGGCCATAATCCCTGTATTTTTGTTAAGTTTTACCGGGAAAAAGTTTGATAAATATCTCCTTTGGGTCTATCCTTTCTGGGCTATAATTTTCTCTAAAATTTTCGTTGAAAACTTCTCCATGTCTTTTCTTTTGGGTTTAAAAAAGTTTTTGTTAGGTTTAGTTTTGATAAACTTGATCTTTCTTGGAACGATAGCCTTCTACAATTCAAACCAGATTTCATATCAACTGCACGTCATCAAAAAAGAAATCATTCAAGGTAGGTTAGCCTTTTGGCAAAAGGAAAATCCTGTTATCATCTTTTATGCCTCATCTCCGGTTAAAGTTTTAACCACTGAAGAAGACCTATCAAACCTTTTAAACCAAGGATACAATATAATTTCTGAAGAAAAGATCCCTCAAGGGATATTGAAGAAAAACTTTGTAGACCCTTATAAGCACACGGTTTGGTATGTTTTTTCTCAAAATTAAGTTATTTATCGTAGATTTTAAACCCTTTCCAAAGGATTTTTAAGCGTTCCTTAATTTTCTTTTCAATTCCTCGGTCTGAAGGGAAGTAAAACTGTTTGTGCTTTATGTCCTCTGGTAAGTAAGATTGAAAAACAAAACCCTCTTTATAGTCATGGGCATATTTATAGTCTTTTCCATAACCTAAGTTTTTAAGGAGACGGGTAACAGGATTTCTTAGATGTAGAGGGACAGGTAGTTCCTTAGATCTGTCTATCTCTTCATAGCAATCATTTAAGGCGCGATAGACAGAGTTGCTTTTCGGAGCACTGGCCACATATATGGCTGCCTCTGCCAAAGCCAACTCCCCTTCAGGTTGGCCTAAAAACTCAAAGGCCTCTTTTGCCGCAACCGCTACCACCAAGGCCATAGGGTCGGCAAGCCCTACATCCTCAGCCGCACAAATTATAATCCTTCTTGCTATATAAAGAGGGTCTTCTCCAGATTTGAGCATCCTTGCAAGCCAATAAACAGTAGCATCTGGGTCGCTTCCGCGCATACTTTTATGAAATGCAGATATCAGATTATAATGTTCTTCTCCTGCTTTATCGTATTTTATAGGTTTAAAAAGAAGTTCTTCTTTTAAATCTTTTAGAGATAAAACCTTTTTCCCATAAGCCTTAGTTAGTTCTAATGATAACTCAAGTAAATTTAAGGCTGATCTTGCGTCTTCACCGCTTGCCTCAGCAATTTTTTCTAACACCTCAGGTTCTACGATTAATTCTTCTTTAGTCTCAGAAAGAACCCGCTCTAACCCTCTTTTAAGTATTAAAAGAATTTCGTCCTTAGAAAGAGGATTTAAAATAAAGGTTTTTACTCTGGAAAGAAGAGGAGGTATTAACTCAAACGATGGATTTTCAGTAGTTGCCCCTATGAGGAAGATGTCCCCCTTTTCTAGATAAGGCAAAAGAAAAGACTGTTGGGTTTTGTTAAACCTATGGATTTCGTCTATAAAAAGCAGGGTAGGTTTGTTTAGCCCTTTGAGCTGTTTAGCCTTAGATATGATGTCTTTTAGGTCTTTAACTGTAGTATCTACAGCGCTTACTACTATAAATTCTGCTTTCAAAGTTTGACCTACCAGAAAGGCCAAAGAGGTTTTGCCTACCCCGGGAGGTCCCCAAAGAATAAAAGAAAAAGGTTTACCCTGAGAGATTAAAATTTTTAATAAACCTTTTTCTCCTACCAGATGGGATTGACCTACAAAATCTTCCCAACTTTTTGGTTTTAATTTTTCTGCAAGAGGTGTATAATCAAAACCCATAAAACAATATTAAAATATTTTTTACTTTTTTCAAAAGACCTTAACAAATTTTTAAAAGATGATATAATAGTAAATCACCACTTGTTAAAGTTGTTTTTTTAGGCTTTTGTTTTTTAAGCCTCTTGACAAGAAGAGAAAAAGGGAGTATATAAAGGGCTTGTCATTTTAAATTTTAAAAGGTTGCAGAGGGAGGATATGCCTACAATCAACCAGTTAGTTAGATTAGGTAGAGAAAAAAAGGTTAAAAGGTCAAAGTCTCCTGCCTTGCAAGGATGCCCTCAAAAAAGAGGGGTTTGCGTTAGGGTTTATACAGTAACTCCTAAAAAACCAAACTCAGCTTTGAGAAAGGTGGCAAGGGTTCGTTTGACCAATGGAATTGAGGTTACTGCTTATATTCCAGGTATAGGCCATAACCTTCAAGAGCACTCTGTGGTTCTTGTGAGAGGCGGACGTGTAAGAGACTTGCCTGGTGTTAGGTATAAGATTATAAGAGGTGCTTTGGATGCGGCTGGGGTTCAGAACAGGAAAAAATCTCGTTCTAAATATGGAACTCCAAGGCCTAAATAAAGTGAAAGAGGAGATTTGGTATGCCACGCAAAGGACCAGTGCCTAAAAGAGAGATTCCTCCAGATCCTAAGTATGGAAGTGTTTTGGTGGCTAAGTTTATAAATAATTTAATGAAAGATGGTAAAAAAAATGTAGCAAGAAAGATCTTTTATGAGGCTTTAGAAAGGTTGAGAGAAAAATCTGGTGGAGAAGATCCTTTAAAAATATTTGAAAAAGCTGTAGAGAATGTTAAACCTCTTATAGAAACCCGTAGTCGTAGGGTTGGGGGTGCTAACTATCAAGTTCCAGTAGAGGTGAGGCCAGAAAGACAGATTTCTTTGGCTATTAAATGGATAATCAATGCTGCGCGTGCTCGTAGTGAAAAGACCATGGTAGAAAGGTTGGCTAACGAGCTTTGGGACGCTTATAACGAAAGAGGAGCAGCCATTAAGAAAAGAGACGATACTCATCGTATGGCTGAGTCTAATAGGGTTTTTGCACATTATCGTTGGTAAATAGCTTTTCTGGTAATTTTTGATAGCCAATTTTAAGGTGAGTTATTTTATTTTTTTTTGAAAAATTTGAAAAATAAGATATAGGGTGAGGGAAATGACGCCTGAAGAGTTGAAAATATTGAAAACAACCAGAAATATAGGATTTGTAGCTCATATAGATGCTGGTAAAACTACCACTACTGAAAGAGTGCTTTATTACACTGGTAAGACCTACAAGATAGGTGAGGTTCATGAAGGAACCGCTACGATGGACTTTATGATCCAGGAACAGGAGAGGGGCATTACTATTACTTCTGCTTGTACTACCACTTTCTGGAGAGGTCATAGGATAAACATTATTGATACTCCTGGGCACGTAGATTTTACTATAGAGGTTGAAAGAAGTTTAAGAGTTCTTGACGGTGCGGTGGTTATTTTTTGTGCTGTAGGTGGGGTTCAACCTCAGTCTGAAACTGTTTGGAGGCAGGCAAACAAATATAAAGTTCCTCGGATAGCATTTATAAATAAGATGGACAGGCTTGGTGCTAATTTTGAAGGTGTGATCGAACAGATTAAACAAAAGCTTGGGGCTAACCCTCTTCCTTTGCAAATACCTATTGGTGCTGAAGATAGTTTTGTAGGTGTGGTTGATTTGATAGAGATGAAAGCTATTATTTGGGAAGAGGAAACTTTGGGAGCAAAATATCATTATGAGGAAATTCCGTCCTCTTTAAAGGATAAGGCTGAGGAATACAGGATTAAAATGCTTGAAGCTTTAGCTGATATAAACGATGAAATCATGGAAAAATACTTGGAAGGTAAGGAGATTAGTGCAGAGGAGATTAGAAAGGCAGTAAGAGAGGCTACTATCAATTTTAAAGCTGTCCCAGTTTTGTGTGGCTCAGCTTTTAAAAATAAAGGGATTCAGCCTCTTCTTGATGCTATTATAGATTATTTACCATCTCCTATAGATATCCCTTCTGTAAAGGGTGTTAATCCAAATACCGGCGAGGTTGAGGAAAGGCCTACAGACCCTGATGCACCTCTTTCTGCTTTAGCTTTTAAGATTATGACAGATCCTTATATAGGGACTCTTACCTTTCTTAGGATTTATTCAGGGAGACTTGAGAGTGGTATGTCTGTTTATAATTCTACTAAACGAAAAAAGGAAAGAATAGGGCGTTTAGTAAGAATGCATGCTAACCAGAGAGAAGAAATCTCTGGGGCGTTTGCAGGAGATATTGTAGCTGCAATAGGATTAAGGGTTACCACTACAGGTGATACTTTATGTGATGAAGTTCATCCTATAGAGCTTGAGAAATTAGAAATTCCTGAACCAGTTATTTCGGTAGCTGTAGAGCCTAAGACCAAGGCTGACCAAGAAAAGCTTTCCATTGCTCTTCAGAAACTTGCCATAGAAGATCCTTCCTTTAGGGTTACGGTTAACCATGAGACAGGACAAACTCTTATCTGGGGTATGGGAGAGCTTCATTTAGAGATTATCGTAGATAGATTGATCAGAGAATTTAAGGTAGGGGTTAACGTTGGAAGGCCAGAGGTAGCTTATAAAGAAACCATAACTGCTGTCTCGGAGGCAGAAGGCAAATATATAAGGCAAACTGGTGGTAGGGGTCAATATGGACATGTTAAGCTTATAGTTGAACCAAACCCTGGTAAAGGTTTTGAGTTTGTTTCTGAGATAGTTGGTGGTGTTATCCCTAAGGAATTTATACCTGCGGTAGAAAGAGGTGTAAGAGAGGCTACAAACGAAGGGGTTTTGGCAGGTTATCCAGTAATAGATGTTAAAGTAAGGCTGGTTGATGGAAGTTATCATGAGGTAGACTCTTCAGACCTTGCTTTTGCTATAGCTGGTTCTATGGCATTTAAGGAAGCCTGTAAAAAGGCAAATCCGGTGTTACTTGAGCCTATCATGAAAGTTGAAATATCTGTTCCTGAAGAGTACTTGGGAGAGGTTTTGGGAGATATTTCTTCCCGGAGAGGAAGGGTTGAAGGGATGGATTTAAGAGGAAATGTTCGTATAATTAACGCCTTTGTGCCGTTGGGAGAAATGTTTGGTTATGCAACTACTTTAAGGTCTTTAACTCAAGGTAGAGGGACCTTTATTATGCAATTTTCTCATTATGAGAAGGTTCCAGGGAATTTAGCAGAACAGATTATCAAGAAAGCAAAAGGAAGTTAGAAATTTTTAGGATAGGAGGAAGGGAAGATGGCTAAGCAAAAGTTTGAGAGGAAGAAGCCGCATTTAAACGTGGGGACGATTGGGCACATAGACCATGGTAAGA